>JBDSBP010000001.1:0-5636 GCA_039921525.1 Chitinophagaceae bacterium
GCGTGAGGTCGGGATCATCTGTGCCAAACAGTTTGCCATATTGCTCTACAGACTGATTCCAAAGCAACTCAAATTCCGTCTGTGTTAATGGAATTCCAGTCCATTTTGGGTCTAAGTACAGAAAATAGCGCACCCAATCCACAGAAATACTGAATGGCCGCCCTGACATCGAACTGCCCTTTGTTCCTGTAAGCGACGTCAGGTCAGCTCCGGGCAACAGTCCATACCAAAGGAATTTTCCGTCATGCGTTCGTGGACCTTCCCAAATCTTTCGGATCAATTCCGCATCTGCCTCCGTAAAGACGCTGTCTCCTACCTTCTTTCCGATCAAACTCTTTGGGTCAATTTGGTGGTGCAGCGGGTCATCAATTATACTGTCCATTGTACCATCTTTTCCATCCAGAACACCGATGACGGCATTGTTAATGGCTTTAAATTTTTCAGCCGAAGGATAATCGTTTGCTTCCTGCATGGCTACCTGGGGCCAGAGCAACGCTATTAACATACGGTCCCAATTAATAGCCGGTTGGTAGGAAAGAACCCCGTCGTAATCATTTGGAAAACGCTGTGCTTCGCTCAGCCCCTGCCGCCCACCTGTGGAGTTACCAACAAAATAGGTGTACCGGGCGGGCTTGCCATAAAAGGATTTCACCAATGTTTTCCCCACAATAGTCATGTCATGAATTCCCTGGTAAACGTTGTCTCGGACAAGTTGCCAATTTAAACGATGGCTGAGGGTATCAAGCGCAAATGAACCACTACCACCCTGATGCCCCGTATTGGTAGCACCAGCAGCGAAACCTTGCGACACAGGTTCAGCCAATTCCTGTGGATCGCCACCTAAGAAACCACCGCCACCCCTGCCTTCAAATCGTCCGTTCCAGTTTTTTTCGGGCAATGCAATCCAAACGGTTACACTATCGTCTGCGGGCGGATGGTTTACAATTGCAGTAACCTTACAAGATCCATCTTTAGGGTCAACTGCCGCAGATATTATAATGGTATTGGGGATAGAAACCTTCGTCAAAGTTTCGCAGCCACAAACAGGAGTAATTGCTCCATAAACAGGTTTAATGGGGCTAGGAAGGGGTGTCAATTGAAGGAAGAATTGGCCAAAGCTGACCGTTGTAAACATTGCATGGAAGATTAGCAATATTACAGTGACAAGTATTTTCTTAATTTTCATTCTTGCTAATTTTTGATAGGCATTAGTATATTGTAAATATAAATCCAAGAGGCTGTGGTTTCAAGATGAATAGTGTCTGAAGCGTAGACTTGATTCCAGCCTCTGTTTGAATATGATCTCTTCGGTCATGTTTGAGGTTTCGAAAATTTGGGTTGCACACAACGTGAAAGCATTTAAGAAGTTGGGGCATTTATGTTCGTCCCCCTGGCTAACAGATGCTGAATGATGATTTAATGTTCAAAATTATTCATAATGTTCGATGATGTTCCGTCAGCCGGAAATAGTGTCGAATGATGATCAATAGCTGAACCACTGCCTCCGTCCGCCCCAATTTTTTAAATGCAGCTGTTAGCGGCTTTTGCTTTTGTGTGTCAAATCTAAGAACTGTCAGGCAAGCAATTAGATTATTATGGTTACTTATGTTTTGTGGAATCATTTCCTCACACCTCCTGTGTCAAAATCTGCGGATTCGCCATCCTCCATAAGTCATTTTCATTGGAATTTTTGCAAATATTTCGATAAGAGGTCCTACTAAAATAAATGCTGCCACTTGTCCAAACCAGATTATACGTCCCGGTATTCTATATAAATCATTGTCAAAGACCATTGCAATTAGTGAGGAGATAACCAATCCGCCTTCAAGAACAGTATTTATCTTATCAATCAAGTTTTTGGGTGTCATTATGTTTTCACCTTTTCTGAATTGTTTGGATTTTACAATTTAAACAATAACATCATAGGCAATCGCTACTAAGCAAATTATAGCTCCAATTATAGCTACAGTGGCCTCATGCAAAATAAATCCATAACCAAGAAGCAAGACGGAAATTATCAGGGTTGCGAACTTAATGTTTGTATGTATTAGAATTTTCATTATACTTTTGACTATGTAAGATAGCCGCTAAACGTATTTGAATTAACGAAGACAGGGAAGTTCTGAATCCTCCTTGACTTACTGCCGATTAAAATATAATTGTCAAATTTAACAGTTAAAAGCTTTATTGATATTGTCCTGCTGAAATTATCTTGACGATGATCCATAGCCAGTGCTCTATTCGTCTGCCACGATTTTGCTAATGCAAATTTTAACAGTTTTTGCCTTTGTAGCACACTATCAAAGAACCATTTTCAGCGACCAATAAAATCTTTATAATTACTTATGTTTTGCTAAAGAATCTCGAACTGATTTTAATTCAATACGGAGATTAGTTAGAGAGTCGTATAATGGCTGTATTCTGTTATCTTCTATTTTGTATATTGGCGGCGGTGGCTACTTTTCCAAATGGCTTTTTACTACATCTCCAAAAACAGTTAGAATAATCCCTAATATCAAACTTCCGATAGAAAGAGCAGGGCTATATCTTTCCCACCAAGGTCTATCCAATGGGATGATTGTGACATTATAACTTCCATCATCTTTTTTGGTTTCATACATCGAATAGTTCCTCGTCCGTTCCATTCTCCTACCTATGTCACGGATAAAGTTGTCATTAGCGTCAACTACTATGATATCATTTCTGATTACGTCTGTTAAATTGATACTACTATTGCCTCCTTCTTTTAAATTGAGATAAACTTCCGAATGTTTTATAATTACCTTTTTTAATAATTCCGCTTCCTCCGGTTGAAGCGGTTTTTTTGCTGCCAACATACTTATTTCATCAGTCATTTTTGGCGTCATGTGTAAGGTAATTTTTATCGTTATTCGTCAAATCTTTTTAATGATTTATCAGTTTGGTCCCGTTTTAAGATTACTTTTTAATTACCTGATGTTCAAAAGACTTAAATAGTTGGGACAAAACATTAGTTCAATAT
The DNA here is from genome assembly GCA_039921525.1 of Chitinophagaceae bacterium. GTDB lineage: Bacteria > Bacteroidota > Bacteroidia > Chitinophagales > Chitinophagaceae > JADCRZ01. The sequence goes on from JBDSBP010000001.1 coordinate 3,002, forward strand.
AAAAAAACTTACTATTAAAAATAGGAACGAAAACAGCAGCAGGATGATAATACTATCCGTTCTGTATTCCTCTTCAACAGGAGCTGGTGTTCTATCATTATCGCCTCTTGTCCTTCCTTCTTTCTTAGCAATTCGATAAAACTTTTCAGCCTTATTTATCATTATGAGTGGAATTAATACTATGGGTAATACTACAATAAGTAAAGTTAGTAAAGCAAAAACTGGATCAAACAAGCTGACCTTATTGGAAAAAATTAGAGAATATGCTAGAGTAAGGATACTGCAATAATAAAATATTTTCAGCTTATTCATTTAGCTGTGTCATTTATGATTTTTAATTTTTATGAGTTGCCGCTAACGTAAAAGCATTTAAGAAGTTGGGGCATTTATAGTCGTCAGCTCCTTAACAAATGCTGATGATTTAGCTGATGACCAGATTTATTTCATATGTTAATATATGTTCCGTCAGCCTGAACTAATGTTCATGTTTGTCCTGCAGATGATAGTTGTTTCTTCAGCCCCAATTTTTTAAATGCAGATGTTAGCGGCTGTTTTTACAACACAAGCCAAGCGCTTTTGAAGAAAGTAAACAACGCACCGTTTATAAAACTTGTCAAGTCTGTTTTGTTATTCGCGTTGTTATATCCCCAAAGTCTCTTTTACCGCTTTTGCTTTGGTTAGTCGTTTAATGATTGTCTTAAAATAGGAAAAAACTCTTTGGGCTTTTCCATATCAGGGAAGTGTCCACATTTTTCAATGACGATGAATTTAGTTTGCGGTAAAACATCTTTAATCTGATAAGACATTTCTTCGGGCATTATGTCCTGTCGTGGTTTTATAACGATACACTCTCCTTTGTAATCTTTTAAAGTGGATTTTACATCATAATTCATGTTTAAATCCTTCCACATTAGGTTGCTCATTTGGGGATTAATTGTTGTATGGATAAAAATCTCCTTCAATACTTTTTTGCCTATAGTACGGTCAAAAAAGTAAGGTGTGAGACTAAATACTCCCCGTTGAATCCTACTTTCTTCACTACCGGGTTGTTTGTTCCAATATTCTAATGAATCAATTTCATTTTGACATTTTCTTGCATTCCCATTGTCACGGTATGCCGAAAACAAACTTCGGTCGGGTCCAAGTGAACTCACCAATACCATTTTTTTTACGTTCAAAGGATAAGAAGCTGCATACGCTTGGGCAAGAGCTCCTCCCCAAGAAATTCCACAAATCAGTAGGGGGGAACTTCCCAAATGTACTCTTAAATCTTCTATATCCTTAACCGCTCTTTTAAGATTAATTGTAGTACTATCTAATTTAACGTTACTGGAAAGCCCCGTACCACGTTGTTCTAATAAAATACATTCAAAATGTTTTGAAAGGGAATCAGCCCATGATTTGAGGACATTAACACTGGCTCCGGGTCCCGGGGGCAACATTAATACACGCTGTCCTTTGCCTGTACTTGTGTAATATAATTTTTCTCCGTCTGAAGTAACAAATGTTTTAATATTTTGGGCTTTTATCAAATTCAAAGTCGGAAAACCCATGGTAAAACTTAATAAAAACAGGATTATTTGCAACGTTTTCATATTAATTTCTTTGTTTAATATATTATTTTTTAATGGTGTCACGTAATATTTTTAGCGTTTTCATCGAGTTTTATTTGCTTTCCGAGAACAAAAAAATTTAGGGGAAAATTTATTTCGGCGTATCGCCACTTTTTATTTCTTTTTCTGATTCAAAGAACGGTTTTTTGTATTGCTTCAGTTCTCTTTTTGTCTTATTATTGCCGCTAACGAGGTTGCATTAGCGAAGGCGGGGCATTTGATATTCATCTGCCCGTAACCAATGCCGATTTAAAATCTATAGTCGAAGGTAACAACAAAAAGTTCAATTATTAATGTCCAGCTGGAACTCAAGTTCACACTTATCCATAGCCGATGATACTTTCGTTTGCCCCGCTTTTGCTAATGCAGATGTTATGGGCCTGACTGTGTTTAAGGAAACTAATATTTCAGTGACGACTTCCGCATACGCACCTTACATACTTTGATGACGAGTTCATATGGTAAAAATGTCCTACTGATTTTTATACCCTATTTGCCTCTTAGTTCGCTATTTTTTTCATCCTCAGGTAATGTCCTGTCGCCCGGATTTAATTAAACGTTCAGAGCACGATCCAAATCCTCGCTTAGATTAAATGTCCATTTATAACCTAAGCCGAGGATAGGATAAACATCGTTCGAGTCGCTCGAGTCGCTCGGCTATATTCAGCTGCTCATGTTTAAATTTATGCTGAGCAATGAACATCCGCCGAGGTGTAAATAAGAATTCTTAAACTTTGATCGGGTCGCAGCCGCATATTCCACCGCCGAAGTCTAAAGTTATGTTGATCACCGAACTGCTGCTGACAAGTCGTAGAATATTCACTTTTTTTTACGCCTGAAATATTACATCGATTAAAATCGATTAGATTTTTGAACCGGTTTCTTCATGGCCCATAGTCGAGTAGGCAAGGGCATTTCAGCCCAAGCCTCTCACAGAACCGTGCTTGAAAGTCTCCCTTCACACGGCTCTTCCTGTTTAGTCATAAATGTATAAATACATTGTGGATATACCGAATACCAGG
>JBDSBP010000002.1:0-6069 GCA_039921525.1 Chitinophagaceae bacterium
TGTTGCAACCGGAACATCATCAAACGTTAATATTTTGGTGCGGCCATCAGGGTTAAATGATAATTTCGGTTTTGTATGGGAAGGATATATTAATATCCCGGTTGCCGGAACATATACATTTGAAACAGTATCGGATGACGGAAGTAAACTTTACTACAACTCATTTTATTCACCTTCAGCTATTGCCGTGGTAAATAACGATGGATTGCACGCGGCTATAAGTGCAACCGGTGCTGTTGCCATCAGTGATAAAGGCATGCATCCGATAGCTATCACATTTTACGATAGAACTGGTGGCGAATTTATGCAGGTATACTGGAGTGGCCCGGGTATACCAAGGCAGCTTATCCCCAATGTAGCATTCACTGAATCATTAACCAACCAGCTTCCTGTTTCGAGTGCCGGTCCGGATAAAACAATAACACTTCCCGTTAACAGCAGTACACTTGATGGTTCCGGCACCGATGCCGATGGCACTATCGGTTCTTACACATGGACGCAGGTGAGTGGTCCTAACACAGCTACCTTTAGCAGCAAAATAATAGCGGCGCCATCTTTGAGCGGGCTTGTTGTTGGAAGTTATGTGTTTAGCCTGGTAGTAACCGATAACCAATCCGCGGCAAGCGCAGCTGACCAGGTATCGGTAAATGTTGCTCCGGCTTCAACAAACACCCCGGTTTACCGGATAAATTCCGGCGGAGCGCAAGTAACTAATTCTATTGGAACATTTGCAGCCGATGCATTTTATTCTCCCACTCCTGGTGATATTGCTTCAACTACTAATGCTATAGCCGGAACCGCGGATGATGCCATTTACCAGACTGTACGATATGGATCTACAGGCACACTTAATTATACTTTCCCGGTAACAAATGGCCAGTACACGGTTATATTGCATTTTGCGGAAGTGTACTTTAACGCCGTAAATAACCGCGTGTTTGATGTAACCATTGAAAACACAAAGGCTCTTAACAATTATGACATCTTTAAAAAAGCAGGCGCAAACACCGCCACCACAGAAAGCGCTTCGGTAAATGTAACAGACGGCACCTTGAATATTTATTTCAGCTCATTAGCTGCTGATGGAGGAGCCAACAGCCCGATGATTTCCGCTATTGAGATAATAAGAACTTCCACTAATCTTGCACCGGTTGCCAATGCTGGTGCCGATAAGACAATTACCCTGCCCGTTACCACCACAACGCTCGATGGAGCAGGCACCGATGCCGATGGCACCATCAGTGCTTTTGCCTGGACACAGGTGAGTGGCCCGAACACGGCTGCGTTCAGTAGTAAAGGGGTAGCGGTACCTTCCCTTAGCGGTTTAATTACAGGTAACTACATCTTCAGTTTGATTGTAACCGACAACCAGATTGCGGCAAGTGCTGCCGACCAGGTAACAGTTACTGTTAACTCCGCAGGTGGTTCCCCGGCATACCGGATCAATGCCGGAGGTAGCCAGGTAACTAATTCCATGGGTGTATTTGCGGCGGATGAATTATATTCTCCTACGCCCGGCAATATAGCCTCCACTACCGCAGACATTGACGGTACAACGGATGATGCGATTTACCAGTCAGTGCGATACGGGGCCACGGGAACACTTAATTATGCTTTCCCTGTAAGCAATGGCCAGTACTCGGTGATATTACATTTTGCAGAGATCTACTTTACGAGCTCCAGTAGCCGCGTGTTTGACGTAACCCTGGAAAACACAAAGGTCCTGGACAACTACGACATCTTTAAGAAAGCAGGTGCCAATACGGCCACCACAGAAAGCGCTTCGATAAATGTTACGGATGGCACCTTGAATATTTATTTCAGTTCCCTGGCCGCTGACGGAGGAACCAACAGCCCGATGGTTTGCGCAATCGAGATCATAAAAACTTCCGGTCTCAGAATTATTGGTACTGAAGCAAGCTCTGGCAATGGTACCGCAACCGCAACCAATGAAGCGGTAACCGCTCTAACCGCCTTAAACGGCCCTGCAACTGATATCGCGAATATCACAAAAGCATATCCTAATCCATTTTCTGAAAATTTGAAAATCCAGTTTTCAAATACAACCTCTGCCAGCAAAGTAATAGTCGGTATCTACGACATGACAGGAAGAACAATACAACAACAATACTTTGGAAATACATCGGCAGGTGTTAACACACTCAACATTAACCTAAATAGTCAAATGATGCCAGGTATATACCTGGTAAGACTTGATGTAGATGGTAAACCCGTAAAGTTGTGGAAGATGGTGAAAGAGAAGAAGTGAAAGGGCTATCAACAATCAAAATTATATTCAAAAAAAAATGCGGGAGACTTTCCCGCATTTTTTTTGACGTGTGGATTCTTAAAATTAAACTTTTGCATCTAAAACCTACGACTTATCGAGCTCCAAAATCGCATAAACCAGACCGTTGAGCCGTTATTCCGGCCGTTAAAAATCAATTCCAGTTTGAGAAAAGTTTCCAATTGCGGGAAGATCTAAGTCTCAATTTTAATTATAAATTGTTAATTATCTGTTAGTTACGCAACTGGCACTTCTGTTGGCATATCAGGGTATAATAGCATTTTAATTCAAGAATTATTAGATATTCTTAATTATCTCAACAATCAACCTTTAACCGAGCCAGGGTTCGCATAAATACCTTTTATGAATAGAAATTTATTTTTTGTTACCCTATTTCTGATGTTCATTGCTGCCAATGTTTATGCGCAGCCAAATATTTTTAATTCCAATGACTCCATAGTCCTTTACAATTCATCCATGCCACCTGCTACCCCACCTGCGAATACGATGGCTAAATGGGTGAAATCAACTACCAGGATAACCTGGAACACCACCAAGTTTAAAAGTTATTATTGGAACGGTATGGTTTTCCGATTGAGGTTTCCAAACAATTACGACGCCAATGATACCACCAAGAAATATCCTGTAATACTATTCTTTCACGGCGCAGGGGAAATAAAGCCTATAACTGATAACGAAGATCAGTTGTATTGGGGTGCACAGTCTTTTCAAGGAAAAATAGACGCGGGTAACTTCAATGCGTTTCTGTTATTTCCTCAGGTTAGCAAAAACTCATGGGATTGGTTTTACCAGGTTAAAGTAAACAGTGTTTTAGATTCTATGCAGAAATACTGCCATTCGGATCCCGATAAAGTAATTGCAATGGGTTTATCTAATGGAGCATTTGCTGCCATGCAATATGCGTTTAATTTTCCTACAAAAGTGGCTACGGTAATAGCAAGTTCTCCCGCTCTAATTGAACTGTTGCAGGAAACGCAGAATTCTACTATTCACATTCCACATTGGTTAGCTTCTGGCGGTACCGATTACAGCCCTGGTCCTGAAGTTATGAATAATTATGTAAACGCATTTACTGCCAAAGGTGGTGACATAAGGTTTAGTTTTTATCCAACTTTGGGTCACGGCACCTGGGATACACAATGGAACGAACCTTATTTGGTCCCCTACTGGACTGCTGCTCATAAAGCCAATCCATTAATTTTTTATAAGAAGAGCCAGTTTTGCCCGGACGCCGTCACAGCACACCTTGGAATTTCAGCAGGTTTTGCCGAATACCAATGGCAGGTGAACAATACAGATATACCTGGCTCTAATTCAAATGAAATTATAGGTACCCAGATCGGTACCTATCGCGCCCGGTTTAGAAGAATCGCAGGTGGCGACTGGTCCGATTGGTCGTTGGTGCCGGCTGTAATCACCACATTGCCTTTAACAACATCAACCTCCATACAGGTAACAGGAACGAAAAGCGTTGTTTTACCTGCTCCCGATGGAAGTACCACTGTTCCGCTTGAACTCCCTGCAGGATTTGCTATTTATGAGTGGAGAAGGACCAGCGATAATGCACTGGTAAGCAGTCAACGTACCTTTGCTGCTCCGGTGGGTCAATATAAAGCAAAGGCCACTAATTGTACGGCCACGTATTCTCCCGTTTTTAATGTTATCAACGCAACTGGTACTCCTAAACCGGATTCTGCCCGTACTGTAACCCTCAGCAGGTTGTCGCAAACAAGCATTAAGCTAACCTGGACAGAGGTAACAAATCCCGTATCTAATGAAACCGGATTTGAAATATACAGGGCTCCATCAGCCGGAGGGCCCTATACATTGGCTACTATTACTGCCACTAATATCAAAACATACACAGATACTTCACTTGATGATAACTATAATTACTATTATATTATCAGGGCTGTAAACGCAACCGGCGCTTCCGGTTTAAGTAAAGAAATCTCTTTACAACCAATAAATGATAATGAGGGTCCTTCAACTCCTGGCAACCTGAAAGCTGCTTTCACGAGTCGGACTTATATCAACCTCGAATGGGATAGCTCTACAGATAATATCGGCGTTACAGCATATGATGTGTATGTAAATAATGTTATTAAATATACCAGTGTTGTTCCTAAAATAACGGTCGATAGTCTTACTCCTAATACTTCTTATACCTTTAAGGTTAGTGCACGCGACCAGATTGGCAACGTTTCAGGCGCCAGTAATGTAATTACGGCAAGAAGCGTGGCAAATGGACTTAAATACCGCGTGTACCAGGGTGCATGGGATGTACTTCCTGATTTTAGCGCCCTCACTCCCATTGCTACCGGGAATTCAGCTAATGTTGACATTTTAACCAGGCCTTCCGGCGTGAATGATAATTTTGGATATGTATGGGAAGGATTTATCAACATTCCAACTGCCGGAACATATAAATTTGAAACAATATCAGACGATGGGAGCAAACTATATTATAACACGTTTTACTCACCGGCAGCCAGTCCCCTGGTAAATAATGACGGATTACATGCAGCCATAACTGCGTCTGGAAGCATCACCATAAGCGACATTGGTGTTCACCCCATCGCTATCACATTTTTCGACAGAACCGGTGGTGAATCCATGCAGGTATATTGGACCGGCCCGGGCATCCCAAGGCAGCTTATTCCCAATGCAGCATTCATTGAAAGTTCAACAAACCGAGTACCTGTATCAAATGCAGGTGCCGACAGTACAATAATACTGCCCGTTAACAGCATAGTCCTGAGTGGTTCCGGTACAGATTCTGATGGTGTAGTAAGCACCTACGCATGGACTCAGGTTAGCGGACCCAATACTGCCACGTTCAGCGGTAAGACAGTAGCAACACCCGCAGTGAGCGGACTCGTAGCAGGAAATTATGTTTTCAGTTTGATAGTAACAGATAATGAACTGGCTGTAAGCGTAGCTGACCAGGTAACTATTAAGGTTACCGCAGGTTCCCTTAACCAGGTTCCGGCAGCTGATGCCGGCTCCGATAAGTCGATTACACTTCCTGCTAACAGCACCACGCTAAGCGGCACAGGTTCTGATGCAGATGGCACAATAGGCGCTTATTCCTGGACACAGGTTAGCGGGCCCGACACGGCCACTTTTAGCAGTAAAACAGTGGCGGCACCAACAGTAAGCGGCCTTGTAGCTGGAATTTATGTTTTCAGTTTGATAGTAACAGATAACCAGTTGGCTGTAAGCGTTGCTGACCAGGTAACTGTAACTGTTAGTACTGCAGGCAGTACCCCTTTTTACCGGATCAACTCCGGCGGTGCGCAATTAACCAATTCAATAGGGGTTTTTGCAGCAGATGCTTATTATTCTCCCACTCCGGGTAATGTTGCTTCCACTACTTCAGCAATTGCCGGAACCACGGATGATGCTATTTACCAGTCTGTAAGATATGGCGGCGCGGGTACACTTAATTATTCTTTCCCTGTTACAAACGGACAATATACAGTGATACTGCATTTTTCGGAAGTGTACCTTAATAATGTAGGTAACCGCGTGTTTGACGTAAGCCTTGAAAACACAAAAGTGCTGGACAATTATGACATCTTTAAAAAAGCAGGGGCAAATACAGCCACCAAGGAAATCCTTTCTACAAATGTAACGGATGGTGTATTGAATATTTATTTCAGTTCCCTGGTAGCTGATGGGGGAACCAACAGCCCAATGGTTTCCGCTATTGAAATCATAAGAACTTCTACAAATATCGCCCCGGTAGCTCATGCACC
>JBDSBP010000003.1:0-8520 GCA_039921525.1 Chitinophagaceae bacterium
CACGTCCGGATCCGGTTGAATTGAACCCGAAAGCATTATTGTTATACTGTGATTGCAAAGAAAATTCATTGATAGTGTAGTTCGGCGCTGCTGAAATATAAATACTAAATTTATTTTTTCTGCTTTTGCTTAAGCTTACCCTACCGGAATATGAATAGTTACCGGAAGAATTTATGACATTATTTATGTAACTGTAGGAGACGCTGCCCATAGCTCGTAAGGACAAATCAAACCTGATATCCCCGGGAGTGATTCTGCGGGAAATATCGGCAAACAAAGAATAATAATAAGGAGATTTTCCGGATAGGTTAGTATACTGTATAGCTGTTTTTCCAGACGATCCATTTGTCGTGATGTTACTGCTGATGTTATCTGAAATAACGGAATAACGAGCTTCTAGATACATACCATGGTAATTAACGGGATTGTTTACCTGGTAATTTAAACGAAAGTTATTCGTGAATGATTGCTTCAGATTTGGATTGCCGACAGTAATATTCAAGGGATCCATATTTGATCTCACTGGCTGAATTTGGTCAATATTAGGCTGCGTGGTGATGCCATCATAAGTGAAAATAAGTAATCGTTGAAGTGAAAAACTATATTTGTAAAACATGCGCGGTGCCCAGTTAATAAAATTTCTTTTATAGCTATTGTCATTACCGACATCGTGCTGCACAAATTTGATTTTTGAAACGTCGGTACCAACATTGAAATAGGTTTTATTTTTAGTAAATATAAACAGGCCACCCACCCGGTTGGTAAGTTGATTAAAACTATAATTATTGCTGTAAGCCTGATCCAGGACATCATAATGACCTGCTGCCGATTGATTAAAGGATTGCCGGTCAGCTATGCTTTTATTTACTCCTAGTCCATAGGTTGCCCTTAGTGAAAGGGATTTTGATATTGGTTCCGTATAGGTTACGTCACTTGTCAGGGTAAAATTTGTTACCCTGGACGTTTTATATTGGTCTATATTTTCGGTACTGTCTTTTGTTCCAAGGATGTTATAAAAATCTATCGCGGAATGCAGAAATCCTTTTGTTTCGTTATTATTATAACTATTGTTCAGTTCCCACGAAAGCGTCCGTCTGGGCTTTTGGAACTTTTTGGTATAAAATGCGCTACCATCAAACATCGCCTGGTTGCCTTTATTTGTCATGCTCCTGGTTTGCCTGTTTATTAATTTGCCATTTTCGTTTTCGCTTGCGGTAAGGTGATTATTATCCAAATTAAAATTTTTGGTTATCAAATCACCCGCCATTTTTAGGTCGGACCCGCTGTCTATTTTTAGCCGGTAAGTAGCATCCAGTTTTTGCCTGAACGCATAATTGTCAAAAGTTTCATTGGAGGAGGTGTTAATTAATCCTGCAGGTAATGATTGTTGCGTGTTAATTGTGTTCACACCGGTGACTCTTATGGAGCCAATCTGGTAATTTGTATTGATCGATTGTTTATTAATATCATTCCACTTGCCATCGAAATGAATACCGCCATTTCGTATGGACGGATTACCTCTTCCCCCGTAGATGCCATTATAGGAATCAAGTGCATCACTTCCATTCTCTGTATTTATCAGACCGGTACTGCCGCCACCGGCGTTATCGTATCCAATTTTATTATTGTCCACATTTAATAAACCTGTTTTCCCATCATTAGCAATGGTCAGGAAGGCCGCATATTTTTTATTAGCTGCGAATCTGTTATAAATGGCTTGTCCATCATAATAGTTATTTGTACCTATGCCAGCGTTCACCTTTCCAAATACACCCTTATTTTTATCTTCTTTGAGTTTAATATTCAGCGTTTTAGTTTTAAAGCCATCGTCAATCCCTGTAAAAGTTGCCTGGTCGCTTTTTTTGTCAAACAATTGTACCTTATCTACCATGTCGGCCCTGATATTTTTTGTAACGATGGTAGGATCATCTCCAAAAAATTCTTCTCCATCCAGTAACACCTTTGTCACCGTTTTACCTTGTGCGGTTATTTTTCCATTTTGATCCACTTGTATTCCTGGCAGTTGTCTTAATAAATCCTCTACTTTATCATTTGGCTGTATCACGTAAGCTTTCGCATTATATTCAGTAGTATCGCCCTTCATTTGTATCGCACTGATTTTGCCTTTGATCACCACTTCTTCCAATACCCTGGCCCTGGAATTCATAATGATATTTCCAAAGTCATGCATTAAATTCGACGTATCCAGTGAGAATTTTTCAACATAATCTGCATACTGTGGATATGATATTAAAAGAATATAATTTCCACCTGATAATCCGGAAAAATTAAAGGAACCATCGGCTTTTGAATAGGTGAACTGCACAATGGTGGAATCTTTTGCGTTTAATACGCAAACTGTCATATTTGCAAGATGTTTGTTGGCGAAAGAGGTGTCGTTCACTAAACCTTTCAATTTGATATTATTTTGCGCAATCAAAAATGTAGAAGTAAAAGTAGAAGCTATTATAAACAGCAGTTTTATATTCATTGGTTCCAGTTCGGCCATCTGTATTAAGATGCATTAATGCTAATTTGCCATAAGCAATTTCCTTGTATTGTTGCTGCTAATGGAATTCTCGTCTCTTGATGTCCCTTGACCAATGTTGAACAATTACATTTATCTTAGTTCCCTGAGAGATTGAAATGTAACAAATACACGATTGAAGTTCTCACAAATTTCGAGATATTCTTTACTAAAATACATCCTTTTAATTACCTTGCAAACTTCCCTTTTTGATTTAGAAAAGCCTTCTTTGATCGTTGCTAAGGCTGTCGTTTTAGCCGCTAACGTCAGTCTTTGAAAAAACTTCATTGCCAAACAAATATGCACACGATGTGCATAAGCCAAACGACGTATGGTTGTTGTGAATAAAGATCATGCAATTCATACAAGGAAATAATCGCTAACAAGCTTCTCTTATCACACTGGAAGAACATGTAAGTGCCGATAACTCGGTGAAGCTCATGGATGCGTTTGTTGACAAGCTGGATTTGCAAAAATTGGGTTTCATTAATACAGTTCATAAGAGTGAGGGCCGCCCCCCTTATGCACCCGCTGTTCTGTTGAAACTTTACCTGTATGATTATCTCAATAAAATAAGGAGCAGTCGCAAACTGGAAAGAGAATGTTTACGCAACATTGAACTCCAATGGCTGCTTCAAAAACCTGCAACCAAATTCTCATACCATTGCCGACTTTAGAAAAGTACATGTAGTGCCTTTGCAATCAATGTTCCGGTTGTATGTTCAGTTCCTCAGCGATGCTGGCCTGCTGGGTAAGAGAACCATTAGCATAGTTGGCAACAAGTTCAAACTGTGAACATTCGCAAGAATAATTACATTCAAAGTAAGATAGATAAGCATCAGCAATTTATTAAAGATAAAACCACTAAATATCTACAGGAATTGGATGAAGTCGACAAATGTAATCGGTAAATAGCACTACACAAATTTTGGCAACAAGGAGTACACAAAAAATGGCAACAAGGAATGCAGCGTTTTTTGTATACCGGGGGATCCCCTGGACTACAAAAGGCAAATTCGCCGGAAATAATTCCGGCACCAATGAATGCATACTTAACCAAATTGATGAATTGATGATGTACCACGAAATTCACAGAATGAGCCAGGAAGGTTTCACTGTTTCCCAGATCTGCCGAATCGTATTACTGAACTGGCGAACGGTTAAAATTACCTTTCGATGAGTGAAAGGGATTTTGATCAGTTTATGGAAAAGCAGTCGGATCGTAAAAGAGAGCTGCTTCCTTATGAAACTTTTATACAGAGCCGTTTAGTAAATTATCCCGACACTTCATCTGCACAAATGCATGACTGGCTCAAGGAACAATTTTGAGACTTTCCTGCAGTATCTGCTAAAACAGTGTTTAATTATGTGATCTGGATCCGCCAGCACTTCCGCATACCTAAAACAGGCTCAACAAGAGAGTATGAAGTAGCAGAAGAACTGCCGTATGGAAAGCAAGCCCAGGCTGACTTTGGTGAATACAATCTTCGTGATAACCAGGGTAAAAGGATTAAGGTCTTCTTTTTTACTATTGTACTATCCAGGTCAAGGTATAAATACATTTGGTTCCTGAACACCTATTTTACCAGCGAACTGGCTATAGAAGCACATGAGAAAGCATTTGCGTTTTTTGGTGGCATGCCATTTCCCCTTTCAATAACCATTCCTTTTGTTTGTCTATCCACATCTTTTCCTTTGCTTTATGAGTAAAAATGCTGCCCGAAAATGCATGCAAATGTTCACACGCATGATAATAATCTAAAATGGAAACCGCTTTGGGAAAAGCATCTTCTATCCAGTTTTTTATCCACGTGGCCCCATCCAAAACAAATACCAAACGGTTACCCAGGTTCCCATACTTATCTATAAGCGTGTCCATCATTTTTGTGAATTCCTTATGACTTCCCAAATAGGCCGTATATTGCGAATGGCTGATCCAGCCTGGTTGTTTAGTAAAAGGAATAAATAATGATTTTCCGATAATTTTAGTACCGAAATTTAAAATATTAAATGTATTCAATTTCATCCATAACAAATTGTAAAAGTCTATTTCAAAATTGATTTTTTTTAAGTATAACATTAAAAGTGGATATGAAAAAATCTACGTTACTGATTCTAACTGTTTTTCAGACATCCTGTCTACTAATACTATGTCATATTTATTTATTCTTGTTCAACCAGATACGGTTAGGTGTATCGGTTATGGTTAAAGAATCAAACCATAAATCAGCACGAATGCCAGTGGAGTATTCGGGTCCATCAATTTAAAACCATTGTATGGTTGATTTATTTATTTTTTAAACCAAAAAACAAATTTATGAGATTATTTGCATGCCACCGATTCTTGCTTATTAGTTTTACAGTTATTTTTTTATTTGCTATTTGCCTTAATGCAAGAGCAAAGGGATTTTCACAGCAAGTAAGCATTTCTGAAAGAGATGTTACACTCGAAAAAGTTTTTAAGGAAATTAACAGACAAACCGGTTATACATTTGTCTATACCGAAAGTCTTTTGACGAAAGGAAAGAAAGTTAGTATAAGTCTTCGTAACGCCTCACTTGAACAAGTGCTGGATGTTTGTTTTAAAGACCAACCTATCACCTACACCTTACTAAATAAAAGGGTGATCATTAAGGACAAAGTGGTATTCCCCGAAAAGGATTATGTATATACTTCGCCACCACCAATTAATATAAGAGGAAAAGTAACTAATAATAAAGGGGAGCCATTGCTAGGGGTATCTGTGTTAATAGCAGGAAGTAAAAAAGGAACCACTACAAATAGTGATGGTCGGTTTGTATTGACTGTTCCTGATGCTGAAAATATTGTTCTCGAAATTTCCAATGTAGGATATCAAATGAAAACTGTGAAAGTGGGTAAACAAACGGAAATCAATATTATATTGGAAGAAGCTATTACGGGATTGGATCAGATGGTAGTGGTGGGGTATGGTACGCGAAGAAAGTCTGACCTAACCGGTGCGGTAGGCTCGGTAAGGGCGGCACAATTGCAGGAACGTCCGGCGGCGTCTCTTAACCAGGCGCTTGCGGGAAGGATTTCAGGGGTTCAGGTAAATACAAATTCCGGGCGTCCCGGCGGTCGCACTAACATCAGGGTCCGTGGTTTTAGCTCTATCAACTCCTCTAATAATCCGCTGTATGTTGTGGATGGTGTTTTGCTGCCGGTATCAAATCAGGCGCAGGCGAGCCAGGCTATTGACTACATTAATCCAAATGATATTGTTGCAGTGGAGGTATTAAAAGATGCGTCTTCTACCGCTATTTACGGAGCAAGGGGTGCAAATGGAGTAATTCTTATTACTACAAAACGCGGAAAATCCGGAGAAGGCAGAATAACCTACGATGCAGATTTCAGCGTACCAAAAATAGGCCCTAATTTTCCAAAAGTACTTAATGCCAAGGAGTTTCTTGCGGTAGAGGATCTTGCATTTAAAAATATGGAGAAATATGATCCGGCCGGCTGGGCAGCTGGTAAATTTGTAACCAGAGATCCGAAATTAGCGAGAACCGACCCACGTGTGTTTGACAGCCAGGGAAATCCTTTATTTGACACTGACTGGCTCGATGCGGCTACGCAGCATAAAATTTCTCAAAATCACCAGATTGGTTTTTCCGGTGGCAATGACAATACTACTTATTCGATTTCTCTTGGATACCGGGATGATGAGGGCCTGTTACTGGCTTCTTATCTTAAACGCTATTCAGGCAGGTTCTCCTTTGACAGCCAGATAAAACCATGGATGAAAGTGGGTGGTACCATGAGTTACAACAACCAGGAAGAAAACATTGTAGACCAAAGTGATGCCGTTCCCAGGCAAATCGTTGAAGACTTTCCATTCCTGCCGGTAAGATATGCAGATGGTACTTTCGCTAATAACAGGGACTATCCTAACGCTGAGGGTACCATGAGCTCAGTGCACAGGTTATTGGATACCAAGTTTATACTGAACACACAAACCAGCCTGGGTAGTGTTTATTCAAATATCACCTTTGCTCCAGGTCTTGAATTGCGTACAGTTTTAGGATTCAATGTATTGACGCAGGGAAATAATCAATCTGTTACACGTACTTTGAACATCGGAGGATCTGGTAACGCAAGTGCAAGTAACAGGCGTGAAAGTTTCTGGTCCCTGGAAAATTACATCACCTATAATAAACGCTTTAAAGAGATCCACTCTTTCACGGGCTTGCTTGGTATGTCTACCCAGGAAACAAATGCCTTCAGTGAATCAGCAAGTATCAGTCGCTTTTCAAGTGATTATTTCTTATACAACAACCTTGGAGCAGGAAGCACTGGACCGGGTTATAGTTCCGGCCGTTCCCGCTTTGCTTTTAATTCATATTTTGGAAGGGTGAACTATGGATTAAAAGATAAATACCTGTTAACTATAACAGCACGTGCTGATGGATCATCCAGGTTTGGAGCTAACAATAAATATTCTTTATTTCCCTCCGCAGCATTGGCCTGGAGAGTTTCTGAAGAAGATTTCTTAAAAAACAGCAGAACAATTTCTAACCTTAAAATTCGTACCAGTTATGGCTTAACAGGTAACTCTGAAATACCTTCCTATTCCTCATTATCCCTTTTGAGTTCAAACTATTCTGCAATTTTAAACGGTCAGAAAGTTGGTGGTACAGGTGTAAACAGGTTGGCTAATCCTGATCTTAGATGGGAAAAAACTGCACAATATGATGCAGGTATAGAATTGGGATTGCTTGGTAACCGGATAAACCTGGAAGCTGATTTTTATTATCGCAAAACAACCGACATGTTGTTGGATGCGCCTGTTCCACGTACCAGTGGTTACGCTACCATCAGAAAGAATGTTGGTTCAATGGAAAATAAGGGCTTGGAGCTTGGGTTAAATACCGTTAACATACAAACGAAATACTTTTCATGGAATACAACTTTTAATATTTCTATGAACAGGAATAAAGTACTTTCTTTAGCTACTCCATCTGATATTTTTGGTGTTGGTGGCCCTAATTTTACCAATCCAACCAATGTCATACGTGTAGGAGAGCCGGCAGGTTCTTTTTGGGGTCTAGTTCGCCTTGGAATATGGAGCGAGGAGGAAAGACAAGAAGCTGCAAAATATGTTAGTTATCGCAATAACTTAACAATTTTGCCAGGTGACATTAAATATCTTGATGTTAACGGAGATCATGCTATTACTGATGCAGACAGGCAGATAATTGGTAATGGCA
The DNA here is from genome assembly GCA_039921525.1 of Chitinophagaceae bacterium. Classification (GTDB taxonomy): domain Bacteria; phylum Bacteroidota; class Bacteroidia; order Chitinophagales; family Chitinophagaceae; genus JADCRZ01. The sequence continues at coordinate 7,756 of JBDSBP010000003.1, forward strand.
GTCCTAAAGCATGGGGATCATTCCTGAATACTTTTAAATACAAATCCCTTGATTTCACTATTGAACTTCAATATTCTTATGGCAATGACGTGATGGATTGGACCATTGCCACCAGTGAGGATCGTGTTTCACTTGCTAATAGTTATGCCACAGTATTAAATTCCTGGACTCCAGAGCATCCAAATACAATGATACCCGAAATACGCGATACAAGAGCAGGATATGTATTGAACGTAGATACACATTGGATTAATGACGGATCATTCATCCGTGGAAGAAACCTTTTATTGGGTTATACCTTCTCTCCCGCTACAGCCGGAAGACTGAAACTGGACAGGTTCAGAATTTATGCTTCAGCTCAAAATTTATTTTTAATAAATCACAAAGAACTGAATGCTGATCCTGAAACAACACCAACGGGCGGATATGCCGGCGATGGTAACAATGTTTTTTCACAGGGAATGTTTTGGCATAGCTATCCTAAATCAACCATATTTATGTTGGGTCTGAATGTTAGCTTATAATTCATTTATTTAAAAGAAATTCATGATGAAACTTAATATATTAAAAGATACAGGCAGCTTTTCTTCTATACGACCTTACTGCTTGGGTCGGGATGTTCAAAATTTCTTGATATAAAAAATGTAGATGGAGAGTATTTTAATGAGCGTAAACATTGGCTGAATGATGATTACGTAAAATTTATTCGTTTTGGACAGCATTTTATTGAGAAAAACGGCACTGGGATCTTAGCGTTTATCAATC
>JBDSBP010000004.1:0-21358 GCA_039921525.1 Chitinophagaceae bacterium
ATAATTAATTAGATCTGAAAGACTTGTGGCTGTGGTCAGCCGGAACTGATAATCAACGCAGAAATAATTCCTGAAGGGGCAGCCGCGCCCTTATGTCAGGCAATTATTCCAAAAAGCCTAAAAGATAGTTGTTACTTCAAAACTTCCACATCGCTTTCAAGATTGTTTCGGTTAACCACCGTTACCGCGCAGCCATTCCTGCAAAGGACCGGGAAGTCGTTTTCCTTTAAAACAGCAGCAGAATCTACACATGGCAGTATTTCAAAATCAGCCCTTTCAGCATCCAATAACCCGTATAAAACAAAATACTTTATCCTTTTTTCACCTGGAGCCGATAGTTTCCAAATACCTTCCGCCTGCTTCTCAACGATTGGTTTGGCTGGCTTTACGCTGTCAATCCAGTTCATAGGAGGTACAAGCGCCGGGTGCTTATAATAATTGTTTTTCAGACTGTCACTCCACCCGTTAGGATTGCGGGTGAATGATTTACTGCTATAATAAACACTACCCTGCACCGTGGTATATTCTCTTGATTTTTTAATCTGGTTGGGCAATTCATTCCTGTTTTTAAAGGCAGGGTAACCTTTTGTATAAGCTTTGTAGATGCCGTGTCCAATATATAAATGCCTTCCATAGGCATGTTGGCTCCACCAGTCGACGAGTGTTCCATAACCAACTATCTTGTGACTAAACTCCCAATAAAGCTGTGGTGTAACATAATCTATCCATCCTTCCCGCAACCAAAGCAGGATATCAGCATACAGATCATCATAATTTGTTTGACTGGCTTTAGTATCACTACCTTCTGTATCCTTATCACTATTGCGCCATACACCAAAAGGACTAACCCCAAACTTACAATACTTATTTTCTTCCTTTATTGCCCGGCTCAGGAAAGAGATGACTGAATCAACATTGCTTCTGCGCCAGTCTTCCTTAGTTAAGCCGTTACTGTTTTTCGCATAACTGGAATCATCCGGGAACTGCTCACCTGCTATGCGATAAGGATAAAAGTAATCATCAAAATGCACCGCATCAATATCATATCTTTTCACCATATCCCTGATCACTGCGGTTACATATTGCTGAACTTCTTTATTCCCCGGATCAAAATATCGCTTTGAACCATAAACTAAAAACCATTCCGGATGAAGCCGGGTGATATGTGTGGCTGAAATGGATGATTTCCCCATATTGAATTCGGCGCGGTAAGGGTTACACCAGGCGTGGAATTCCATTCCCCGTTTATGTGTTTCCGCTATCATAAAAGCTAAAGGATCATAATAGGGTGAGGGCGGTCTTCCCTGCTTGCCCGTAAGAAATTCGCTCCATGGCTCATAAGGTGAAGGGTAAAAAGCGTCGGTAGAAGGGCGCACCTGCACAATTACTGCGTTCAGCCCGTTACGTTGATGCATATTCAAAAGACTGATGAATTCCGCCTTTTGGTTCTCTGTATTAAAATTTCCGGCCGAGGGCCAGTCGATATTGGTAACCGTCGCCACCCAAACGCCGCGAAACTCATATTTTGGTTGAGCAATAGTTCGAGTGTGTACACACAAACAAAAATAAAATATCAATACAAATGTTTTTTTCATAGGAGCTGAATCAATTACGAATTACGTATTACGAATTACGGTTGAGGTAATTAGAGGTTATACCCCTTTCCTGTTTCGAAATGTAATTCAATTATTTTTCACAGAATATTTGGTGAAATATATTATGGCAACTTTAAAATGATGCTTTGGCTATCAGGATAGCCAACATAACTGACAGTTTACAATTGACATGACACTGGAAGTTCCTCATACCTCACACGTCATACCTCACTCCTGATTTTGTCCAACAGGCTATTCAGGGTTCGAGCTTCTTCTTCAGAAAGGGTTTTAAGTATACTGTCCATTTCATCCTGGAATTGATCCATATTTCCCAGCAAATTTTCGCCTTTTTCCGCCAGGGTTACATCAACCAGCCTTTTATCTGACGTGCGTACTATCTTTTTTACCAGTCCTTTTATAACCATCCTATCTACAATTCTGCTAGTATCACTCATCTTATCCAACATCCGTTGACGGATCTGCAATGTTGAAAGCGGTTCACCGGCCCCTCTTAATATGCGTAGAATATTAAATTGCTGCGATGTAATTTCAAACCTGTCCAGAATTTGTTTCATTTTTTCATTTATCCAGTTGTATGTATAAATAAGATTAATGGTTGATTTCTGAAACTCGTTACCGAACTGCTTCTGGTTAATTTCTTTTTCAATACTCATAAATAATTCAAATAAGTATATGCTAGTGTTATGTCAACTTTAAAATGACGCTTTGGCTATCCGCCTTCAGCTATCAGGAGGAAACTACTTCTCGCATTGTTTTTCCTGATAGCTGACTGCTGATAGCCAACATAACCGACCGTTTATTATTGACAGGATGCTGGTCTGGTTACTTCAAGCTGGAATAAGACATAGTTGCTTCTTCCTTCCTAAAGCTGATAGCCAACCGCCGATAGTCGGAAAGCCTTTACTTATGAACTCCAAACTTTTGTTCCTTCGCTGCAATTGGCACAGATATCAATATTTTTGCGGCTTTGTAAAATTTGTTTACGAAAATTAATGTAATCCTGGTTGTGCCAGATTTCTTTAAAAGGTTTGCCTTTCAGGTCACCCAGTGTATATTGTGCGTCTTTGTCAAAGCAACAGGGCACCACTAATCCATCCCAGGTAATAACAGTGGCATGCCATAACCGCCAGCAATGATTATTCAGGTCGTTCTTGGTAATAACTTCTCCTTTATCATTCTTTTTATAACGACTGTATTTTTGAATCGTTGGTATTAACCGGTTGGGATCGTTTTCGTAATCATACACCTGGGCTGTCTTCAACCAAACATCATCCACACCAACTTCCCTCCCGAGTTTTTTTACTTCTTCAATCTGGTGTTCATTCGGCTTCACTACCAGGAACTGAAAGAAAACGAAGGGGGTTTTACTATTAAGCGCTTTCTTCCATTTAACAATATTCCTGGCCCCTTCAATCACCTTATTAAGGTTACCACCTACCCTGTATTGCTGGTACACGTCCTGGGTAGTGCCGTCAATTGAAATAATCAGCCTGTCGAGGCCACTTTCAATAGTTTTTTTGGCGTTTGCATCATTGAGATAATGCGCATTGGTAGATGTTGCCGTATATATTCCCTTACCAGAGGCGTATTTTACCATTTCCAGGAATCCAGGGTTTAGATACGGTTCACCCTGAAAATAAAAAACGAGGTAGAGAAGATCCTTATGTAGCTGGTCAATTGTATCTTTAAAGAAGTCTTTTTGAAGCATACCTGTTGGTCGTGTAAAAGCTCTTAAACCGCTTGGACATTCGGGGCAACGCAGGTTACAGGATGTTGTCGGTTCAAACGAAATTGAAATGGGGTAACCCCATTGTATGGGCTTACCGGTCCATTTACTTAGATAGTAGCTGCTGAGTACCAGGCTGGCGTTCCATAACCTTCTGAGGGTAAGCTTTGACAGGAAATTGATATTATCGTTCCGGTTCCACTTAGACATATTCCATGTAAAAATAATGTCATAACATCAAACGACAAGATTTTCATTCAAAATGTTTAGGGAAAGCTAAACCAGTATTGGATTGAATAGAAGAATACCCCTTATGAAAAAAGTAAATTGTTTGATTTTCTTGGTAAACCCTGGTTCTAATGTCATCGTGATATTGTTTAACAAACTTCGTCCGTTGAATTTTAGAAAATTCAAAGTAGGTTTGTTGTTACAAAAGCACATTAAAATATGGATGTTAATTCTAACGAAAGCATAGTATCCGGGCCAGCTAGATTTGGAAGCAGGCTTCCTGGAAAACTTTTAATAACCTTTATTTTTTGCATTACTTTTTTCAGGGCGTTTGCTGATGAGGGAATGTGGCTCCCTATGTTATTGGGCCAGCAGGTATATAATGATATGGTTAAAAAAGGGTTGAAACTTACAAAGGAACAGCTGTATAGCATGAACAAGACTTCTGTTAAAGATGCCATTATTATTTTTGGCAATGGTTGTACCGGGGAAATTGTGAGCAATGAAGGGTTGATTTTTACTAATCACCATTGTGGTTATGATGCCATAGCTACGGCAAGTTCCGTTGAGCACAACTTTCTGAAAAATGGCTTTTACGCCACGAAAAAAACCGAAGAAATTCCATCCGGTTCTCTAACGGTACAATTCCTGTTAAAAGTGGAAGATGTTACTAAAGAAGTGGAAGAGGCACTAAACGGTTTAAACGGAGAAGAGCGCGCAAAGAAGCAGGGGGAGATATTTTCTTCCATCAACCAGAAATACAATGATGCCTCCCAAAGTATCGAGGCCAGGACCAATGCTTTATTCAAAGGCAACCAGTTCCTGGTATTTGTTTACCAGCGTTTCAAAGATATCCGCCTGGTTGGTGCGCCTCCCGAAAGTATCGGAAAATTTGGTGGTGACACCGATAACTGGGAGTGGCCCCGGCACACAGGTGATTTTTCTGTATTCAGGGTATACGCTTCAAAAGATGGCAAACCTGCAGACTATAGCACCGACAATGTTCCCCTTAAGCCCAAATATTTTTTACCTGTTTCAATTAAAGGAGTAAAAGATGGCGACTTCTCCATGATCTATGGTTATCCCGGCGGCACCAATCGGTACGAAAGTTCTTACGGCGTGAAGCTTGCAACGGATATCAGTAATCCTTCTCTGGTGAAATTGCGGGATGGGAGGCTAAAATCAATGTTCGAAGAGATGAAGAAGGATCCTGCTGTAAAATTACAATTGGCATCCGACTATGCTTCTATTGCCAACTATTGGAAGTTTTTTGACGGAGAAACCAGGCAACTATTAAAGTATAAGATTTTTGAAAAGAAACAACAAGATGAAAAAGCATTCCAGCAGTGGGCTACAGGCAAACCTATGTTTGAAAATATCTTTAGCGATTGGGCCAGGGCTTATGAAGCCTGGAGGCCATATGTAAAGCAACGGGTATATATAAACGAAGGAATACTTGGATCGCCATTAGCTATGTTTGCCGCCTCCCTGCTACAAACAGAAAGAGTGTTAGTGAATACAGGTGTAAAGCCCGAAGAGGCAAAGAAGGCAATGGAAGAAGCTACCTATCGCCGAAAGATTTTTCTAACAGCAGAAAATAAAATTTCCGACCAGCGGATCATGGCAACTACGGCTATGCTCTTTTACCAGGATATAGACAAAAACCAGCACCCAATTGGATTTTTCGAAAACATGAAAGGCAGCTTTGGAGATCTAAAAGATGAAAACACCTATAAAAAATGGGCAGCAGAAGTTTTCAAATCTACGATGTTACTGGATGACGCCAAGTGGAATGCCTTTATCGCTACACCTAATGCCATTACGTTACAAAACGACATGGCATTTACATATGTAAACAGTTTTTTAAAAAATTATACGGGCAAGTATCTAACATTTTTTCAGCAATTTACCATCCGCAACAACGACTTAGGGAGGCTTTATTTGAAAGGAGTTATGCAGATGAATTCAACCCGCATCATGTACCCGGATGCAACCTTTACCATGCGTCTTAGCTATGGAAATATCAAAAGTTACCAACCGAGAGACGCAGTAAAATATGATTATGTTACTACGATGAAGGGAGCTTTGGATAAGTATATTCCCGGAGATTATGAATTTGATTTGCCACCAAAATTACTGGAGCTGGCCACCAAAAAGGATTTTGGTCAATATATAGATAAGCAACGAAATGACCTTGTTGTTGGATTTATTACCACCAACGATATTACCGGCGGCAATTCAGGCTCTCCCGTTTTGAATGCAACCGGTGAACTGATTGGCCTTGCATTCGATGGCAACTATGAGGCACTAAGCCACAAGCTGGCTTTTGATAAGGACCTTAACCGCACTATATGTGTTGATGTGCGGTATGTATTATGGTGCATTGATAAACTGGGCGGTGCTTCTAATATAATTCAGGAACTTAAGCTGATGAAGTAATTCAATGAGTTTACCCGGCTAAACAAAAACGCCAAACTGTTGTACCTTAGCACTATGAACAAAACAAACAGGATAGCTTTACTGGTAGATGGAGATAACGCACCACCAAAATTATTAATCCTTATACTGGAAGAAGCATCTAAATACGGCAAAGTAACTATCCGCCGCGTGTATGGCGACTGGACCACTCCTCAAATGAATACCTGGAAAAGCATGCTGAACGAAATGGCTTTTAATCCCATTCAAAAATTTTCCTATACCACCGGTAAGAACTCCACTGACAGTGCATTGATCATAGACGCGATGGACATCCTTCATGACAACCTGGTAGATGGATTCTGTATCGTATCAAGCGACAGCGATTATACCGGCCTTGCCAAAAGGATCAGGGAGGAAGGAATTTTTGTAATGGGTATTGGTGAAAAGAAAACGCCCAACGCATTTGTAAAATCGTGCGAAATATTCACCTATGTTGAAAACCTAGAAGTTACTACGGAAACAGAAGTAGTAACCGCAAAACCTGAAAAAGTAACTAAAAAGAAGCAACAGAAAACTACCCCAAAGGTACCGGTAAATATGAGCCTTATTAATAAAGCCTTCGACATGTCTATCAATGAGAGCAACGAAGTGAATATCTCCACGCTAGGGCTTAACCTGCGTAAACTAGATCCCAGCTTCGATTGCCGGACATACGGGTATAAAACAATTACCAGTTTATTCTCAAACCTGAACGGGTTTGAAGTTGTTGATAACATGATTAATGGAAGGAACCACCCTGTACTAAAAAGAAAATAAGATATATTCTTCCTGCATGTTGTAATTATTATTCCATGATGAATAATATAAAAACAAAGAAGCATACTTACCCAAGCATGCTTCTTTAATCTTCCAGCCCTGATCCGACTCAAAAACTGCAAAGTTTTTATATCATCAAGCTGGTGTTTTCATATGTATTACGATTACGCCGGTTTCTTTACCTTGCTCATCCTTCTAGTCTTAGTAGTAGAGGTATCTGATTTAGATCTTTCCATTTTCTTCATTTTCTTATGAGTAGTATCCTGGTAAGAAGTGCTGATACTATTCTCAGAAATCCCATTAACGGCGCCAGCTACATTATTACTATTCGGGGCAAATGAACTTAATAAGAAACAAACAACTGTAGTACACATACCACTGACAATGAATTTTTTCATAATTTTTTTTTTAAATAGTTACTAATTTAATGTTGGTAAAATGATTTAATCTGCAACAGAATAAAAGCATCTATGTGCAAATCTTCTTCTAATATATGGAAAAAAGTGTGCCAACATCATGCTGCCCGGAGGGTCGACAAAGCCTTGTCAGGAAATTAAATGGTTCTTGATGTATATAGCGCTGGAAAACCCTGCAACTAGCATAAAATAAGCAGGCATTATATAATTAATAATATGTTAATGGAGATTTGACACCTAAGTTTGCACCTGTAATTCCCCTTTTTATTAAGTTGCCGCGACAGATTTTTTACGGCGTTATATTTTTATAGCGTTGTCTTTCCATCCCCATAAATGCAGGCAGGCGTAACTGCGATAAGGTTTCCATTTTTTGGAGATCTGTAACATCTTCTCCTTTAATTTTTTCTTATCAGTTGCATCCAGGTTATAAAGACCGATCATGGCATTTTGTATACCAAGGTCATCAACTGCAAAAACGTCCTCCCTGCCCAGGCTAAACATCAATAACATTTCAACGGTCCATTTGCCAACACCTTTTATTTGTGTGAGGTAATCTATTATTTCTTCATTACTCATCTTAGCTAATTTCCGGGCATCCATGCCATGTTCGATGGAGAAACGGGCTACATTCTGAACATAATTTGTTTTAGCATTTGACAAGCCTATTGCTCGTAAAGTGTCAAACGGGGTATCCAGGATTTGTCTGGCCTCTGGCTCCTGCCCATTGTATAGATTTAAAAAGCGTTTGTAAATTACCTCCGCCACTTTTGTAGATAGCTGCTGGCTCATTATAGAGCTGCACAGATGAAGATAAATTTTTCGTCGCTGCACCAATTGGAAAGGTTTTTCCTGGTTAATGGTGCCTGCTAATTTTTTATCTTTTAACAGGTGGGTGATATAAAAAGGAACTGTTTTAATGGTTAATTGTTCATGATTAATTGTTAATGAACCCTTTTCTTCCTCATACCTCATACCTGATACCGGAACTCACTCAAATGAATAACTAATACTCCCATCTTTTTCATCTTTAAGCAAAATGCCTATTTCCTGTAAATGGTTGCGGATCTTATCTGAGGTAGAATAATCTTTTTTAGATTTGGCATCTTTACGAATGTCTATTAGTAATCCTAAGACGGCATCCAGTTTTCCATCTTCATCTTCATTTTCATTGCGAAGGCCTAATATGTTTTCAATGTATTCTTTAAAATAAGTTTGCATCAGTTGAAAAGTATCAAGACTGATGGCGCCAGCGGCTACCTGTTTATTTTTTATTGAATTGATCACAGGCACAATTTCGAACAAGTTGGCCAAAACTTTGGCAGTATTAAAATCATCATTCATGAAGTCATCCAATTCTAATAAAAGCTTTTTTATTTTCTCATTAAGTTCATTATCTATTTCTGATGGTACATCCTGAACGGTCAACTTTAGAAGGATTTCATAGGCCTCCCATAAACGTTTTAAGCCTTTTTCGGATGCTTGCAAAGCTTCATTACTGAAGTCGAGTGTACTTCTGTAATGCGTCTGCAGAATAAAAAACCGGATGGTCATGGGTGAGTACGCCTGCGTTAGCAGTGGATGATCCCCGCTAAACAGGGCAGTAAGCGCTATCTGGTTATTATAGCTCTTGCCCATTTTTTTTCCATTAATGGTAATCATGTTATTATGCAACCAATAACGGGCGGGCACCTCATGATTGCAGATAATGCTTTGCGCTATCTCGCTTTCGTGATGCGGAAATTGAAGATCCATCCCGCCGCCATGGATATCAAACTGTTTGCCCAGGTATTTAGTTGACATTGCCGAACACTCAATATGCCAGCCAGGAAACCCCTCACCCCACGGACTATCCCAGCGCATGATGTGTTCAGGTGGAGCTGATTTCCATAAAGCAAAATCAGCTTTGTTTCTTTTCTCTTCCTGCCCTTCCAATTGCCTTGTAGTTTCAAGGAGGTCATCCATTACTCTTCCGCTCAATTTGCCATAGGGATAATTGTCAGCGAATTTCTTAACGTCAAAATAAACAGAACCGTTTACTTCATAAGCATACCCCTTGGCTATAATAGTTTTTATCATATTTATCTGCTCCACTATATGCCCTGTGGCAGTAGGCTCAATACTTGGATCCAGGTTATTAAAGCGGTGCATGGCCCAATGAAAAAGGTTGGTATACTTCTGCACAAGTTCCATTGGCTCCAGCTTTTCGATAACAGCTTTTTTGGAAATTTTATCTTCCGCTTCTCTTCCTTCTTCCTCAAAATGACCTGCATCAGTAATGTTTCTCACATATCGTATCTTAAACCCAAGGTGTCGGAGGTAGCGGTTTATAAAGTCAAAAGTAATATAAGGTCTCGCATGGCCTAAATGACTTTCGCCACTTACGGTAGGCCCGCATACATATATACCCACATGGCCGGGTGTTATGGATTTAAAAACCTCCTTTTGTCGGGTATAAGAATTTAAAACTTTTAATTCGGTCATAGTAGAAAATTATAACGCTATAGATTAAAAATCAGGAAGTACTTTTTTTATACTTCACAATAGTTTAAAAGAGGATTATGTCTTGGAAATTATCCAGCAAAATACATGCTCTCGTGCAAATATAGATTTTTCGTTGTTGAAGTAAAAGCCAACAAAGAAAGAACAAGGTAGAACTATCCTTTGGGAAGGATCCTGAAATCAGACACCAGCGGGAAATGGTCAGAGTAAGGAAGTTTAACCTTTTTATACTGAAGCACCTCAAACTCTTTAGAGGGCAACATATAATCGATACGTAAAGTAGGGGAAATGGAAACAAATGTTCTACCCAGCCCAAAACCTTTTTTTACGAAGGCATCCTGGCGGTTACCTTTAATCGTGAAATAAGTATATGAATTGGGGACATCGTTGAAATCACCGCAAATAATTTCAGGATATTTACTATTATCAAGCTGTTCTCTCACAAGGTCGGCTTGCGAGCTTCTGAACGCATATGATCTGCGAAATTTAGAAATTATTCCCTTGCTGGCTGTTACAATGCTATCGGTATCATCCGCTTTTTTTATAGTCTTGAGGCCGCGGTAGTCATTTCCTGTAAATAAAAAGGATTGAAGGTGGGTGGTAAATATGTTTATATTATTCCCATTAACATCTATGGTGACCTTAATGAGGCTTTCATTACTTCTCAGTGAGTCGGGACCCGGGTAGCGAATACGGGAAGTGTCCCGGATAGGAAACCGGGAGAATATAGCCACACCGTGTTCATATATTCCGTTCCAGGGCATATGATCACTTGCGAAATAATGGTAAGGATAGTTAAGCTGTTTAGTGATATAAGGAATATTTTCATCAAAAAGATCGGGGCGCCTTGATTCAAAAAACTCCTGGAAACATAAGATATCGGCATCCTGGCTTTTTATGAATTCAAACATCTTAAGTCGGTTACTTGCACCACCCCGGGCCTGTTTGTTCATTTCATCCCAACGGGATACATTCCAGGTAAGAACTCTGAAGGAGTTGTCTTGTTTTAATTCATAAAAAGAGCTCAATGGATTAAAGGCAAACAGCGCATGGATCTGGTACCACCCTAACAGCAGGGCAGCTAATGAGAGAAGTGCCCATTTAGACCTGAAAAGCAACCAGAAAATAAAAAACAGGATAATTATTACAGTAAAAAAAATGAAACCAACTCCTAACAAAGCCACCAGCCAATAAGTAACCGGGTTACAATAAGCGGCTAAACAGGCTATTAGAAAAAATAGTACAGCAATTATGTTGGCAGTGATAAAAAAGCGCTTGGTTAATTTTCGGAATAATGGAACCATGCCTTAAATTTACAAATCATCTCCTTTAGCGGCTCTTTTTAAGATATCTTTTTCTTCATCGGTTAAAAAATGAAATCCTTTTTGATTGATCTTATCCAGTATTTCATCAACTCGTTTTTGGGTAACATTGGGGGTCTTCTTGTAGGGCTGAGCGTCTTTCACTTTATAAAAAAATTCTTCCTTAGGTGATTTCGCTTTATTTTTCTTATCGGGGTTGAACAGATTTTCCACCCAGTCGAAAAAATTATTCATCCATTCGCTCCAGTCATTTCCTTTTCTTAGTTGGTAAATAAACAAAAACCCCAGGGCAGCACCTGAAAAGTGGGCGATATATTTTGCAGGATCACCCAGTGAAATACTGGTAAAATCAATTATAACGTAAACGAGGGTAACTATCCACAAAGGGATGCCACCATTGATCATGGGGAAAATGCGGTAATCGGGCGAAATGGTGGTAGTTGCTACCGCTACGGCCATTACTGAAGCATTGGCTCCGTAGAAGATTGCATTCGGGAGCTGTGGTTGCAATGCCGGGAAAATATGATAAGATAAAACATAAAAGAATGCGCCCGCCAAACCTCCGTAAATATATATAGGTATCAATTTACGGTTACCAGTGAGCTCCTGTAAAATATAACCAAACGACCATAAAAAGAAAACATTACCAAGTAAATGAAAGAAGGATTTGTGCGTGAACATATAGCTCAGGATAGTCCACGGGCGGGACCCTAAAGTGCCTAAATCGGCCGGAAGTGAGAACCAATTAAATATATTTTTATCATACGCCACCATATTTAAGTCTGAAACACGGTAAATTATAAAGATAAACTTCAGTAGTATATATAGGATGGCATTAAAAATAATTAAGTTTATCAGGGCGTTTCCATCCTGCCCCAGTGATATTTTATTACGGCTTTTTACTTCCCTTACATTCATTGTATTTATATTGATTCTTTAAATACTAATTTACAAAAGAACGATCAGAATGTAAGATTATGTATGAAGTATGTCAATTCTTTCTTTCTGCTCATTTTTTTAGAACGCATAAAGAACTAATAGAAGGTCTTGCGGTTCTTTTTATTCCAAATAAGAACCAGGCATAATCCAGCCAGTGCACCCCCAATATGAGCCCAATGTGCTATGTTATCGCCTGTTCGGGGAGCTATGGCCCCAAACACGTCAATCAATATCAAACCAGGCATGGCCCATTTTGCTTTTATAGGGATGGGTATAAACATCAGGAATAAAGGGGTATTGGGAAATAAATAGGCAAAGGCGGCAAAGACCCCCATCACAGCTCCTGAAGCTCCGATTGCACTGCCATTGGAAAATGTCAGGTGCGCTGCTCCTGCCACCAGGCCACAGATTATATAAAATTGGAAAAATCGTTTAGACCCCCAATAATTTTCAAGAATACTGCCGAACATCCATAAACCGAACATGTTAAAGAGTATATGAAAAAAACCCCCGTGCATGAACATGTGGGTAACTAGCTGCCAGATCCTAAAATCGCCTGATTCTATAGGATGTAAAGCAAATAATGGTTCGAGCGTAAAACCCTGCTGTTCAAAAACGAACTGTGCCAGGAATACCAGTACGTTGGCAATTAATAAATTTTTTACTACGGGGGGTAATGATTCTCTTATTCCAAACTGTGTCATTCCAATTTATTTTAAGTATAAAACTAATGTTATTGCTCAAGCTTTATTTTTAAATAGTGTATCCGCAAGCCTGAAATTACTTATATGAGTTGTGTTACCATTAGCCACCAGCGATATATCTTCTAAAGTGCTGATGCCAGGGTGGAGGATTTACTTCCTCAATCGTAGCTGTACAACATTTTCAATATGATGAGTATGGGGGAACATATCTACCGGCTGAACCCTGGTTACAACATATTTTTCATCCAGCAAATTCAGATCCCTTGCTTGTGTCGCTGGATTGCAACTCACATAAACCACCGTCGGGGTTTCCATCTCTATTATTTTTCGTACTAATTTTTCGTGCATGCCGGCTCTTGGGGGGTCAGTTATTATAACGTCTGGTTTACCATGTTGTTCAAAAAAAGCATCTGCGCAAATGTTAATAACATCACCGGCAATAAAATACGCATGATCGATTTTATTGAGGGATGCATTTTCGATGGCATCGGTAATGGCTTCCTCCATCACTTCCACGCCAATAATTTTCTTCGCCTGGTTGCTAAGAAAAATTCCAATACTTCCAGTGCCGCAATATAGGTCGTATACTGTTTCGTTACCAGTGAGTTCCGCAAAATCGCGGACAATCTTATATAAATTTTCGCCCTGGTAAGTATTCGTTTGGAAAAAGGACTTGGGCCCGATCTTAAATTTAAAGTCTTCCAGTTTTTCTATAACATAGCTGTTGCCTGCATAAAGCTGTGGCTGGAGGTCATAAATGCTGTCGTTCCATTTCAGATTGATAGTATAAAACAAACTACTGATCACGGGAACTTGCTGAAGTAAATGATCAAGTAGTTTTTTTCGCTCAACGACATCATCATATCCAAGGCAAATATTCACCATAATCTCCCCGGTGCTGCAGATCCGTAGAACCAGGTTACGCAACCAACCCTGGTGATGTTTTACATCATAAAATGTATAACCTTGTTCGCAAGCAAATTCACGTACACAATTTTTAATAAGGTTTGCAGGTTCCTGCATCAGGTGGCATGTGTTAATATCTACCACTTTATCAAAAATTCCAGGCACATGAAAACCAAGAGCATTTTCCCGGGGTATAATTCCATCTTTACTTATCTCTTCCTGTAACAAATAACGACGGTTGCTGAAAGTAAATTCTAATTTATTACGGTAATGCCTGGATGGCGAGGCTCCCATAATAGAGGCTATAGGTGGCAGTTTTACTTTCCCTATCCTTCGGAGATGTTGCTCTACTTCATTTTGTTTGAATTCCAGTTGTTTTTCGTAAGGAAGCATTTGCCATTTGCACCCGCCACACACTCCAAAATGTTCGCAAAAAGGGTCAACCCTGTCTTTAGAAAATTCATGAAAATGAACCACTTTACCGGAGGCCCAGTCTTTTTTACTTTTTATTAATCGAATATCCACCAAATCACCGGGCACGGCACCTTCAATGAATATCACTTTCCCATCAATCCTGCTGATTGACTTTCCTTCCGCTGCATAATCTTCTACCAGTACCTTTTGTAATACCGTTAACTGCTTTTTTCGCATGCTGCAAAAGTAAGCATTGGTCGGTTAATGGGTATTCTTGCCTATATTAATTGATTTGTGGGTTGTTGGCTGTTTTGCGACAATCAGGCCTTATTCTTTAAGAATAGCCTATCATACCCGGCCTTAACACTAATTTGCAAAAGCTGGGCAACAAAAGAAGTTAATTTGTGAAATAATGGCATCTAACTGGTATTAAACGTTTTATAATAAGTATTGTATGCATTTATGGGGATAAACGTAAAAAATTTGGGGTTTGGCAGGAATATTGAATATATGCTTGCAATTATATATTTTACCAATTTTATTAATTAAATAATTCATTATGAAAAGAGTCATTTTTATTGCCATGCTGGCTGTGGGTTTTGCTTCATGTGATACTACATCAACAGCTACCAGTGCTACCGAAACGCAGGCGGATAGTTCTTCAACGATGAGTAGCATGTCGAGTGATTCAAGCAAAATGTCCACTGACACTTCATCGACCATGCCAGCTACCGATACTTCCACCATGAAAAAGGATACTTCATCGACACCGAAATAATATAAATTTAACGTACCTATTGAGGCCATTCAAAAGAATGGCCTTTTTATTTGGTGGAAGGGGTAGCAGTTATTGAAGGTTTCATCTAATTTTTATCATAGGTATAAGATAGTGCTAACATCGACTATCAGTATTAGCAGGTAAATCAGTTATTTGCTTCCTCCCGATAGCCGAATGCTGATAGCCATGCGTTAATTTATATTTATTTTAGCACTAGTGTTATGTCAACTTTAAAATGACGCTTTGGCTATCAGCCTTTAGCTGTCAGCTATCAAGAGGTTCTCGTATTGCTTTCCTGATAGATGACTGCTGATAGCTGATAGCCAACATAACCCACAGTTTATTATTTACATGACACTAGTTAAATAATCGGGCTTTTATGAAAGCAATCCGAGGAGAATTGCAACTTATTTTTTGTTTCAACAGGGCTGTAAGGAGATGATTATTTTTTTCCAAAGCTAATTTTTGAATGATTGTAAAAAAACCAATTGATGATGTATATTCATTCTGGCGAAATTTGACGAATTAAAGGAAACTTCACCAAATTAAAAAACCATCTATTTCAAAATCAATTACTTATGTCTATCAAACTCACTGTATTGCTTAGCTTTTTGTCAGTATTACTGTTTTCCTGCGTTAGTAATAAAAAATTTAAGGCCGAACAGGTCAGGTATGTAGAACTGAATACATCCTACGCCAAATTGCAGGCAGACCTCAAATCATGTAACGATAAAGTGGGCGAAGCAGCACTTAATAAAGCTTTAATGGAAGGGGAAATAAAAAATCTCACTAATCAACTCGCTTTTATCAAGGAAAATAACACTACTGTGTTGAAACAATTGCAGGATCTTTCGGTACTTTCCGGTACACAGGCTGAGAGCGTCAAAAAATCACTGGATAACCTGAGCGGCAAAGATGCTTACATCAAAGACCTGCAATCTGCCTTGTCGAGGAAGGATTCTTTGAATATGGTATTGGTAATGAACCTGAAAGGAGCGCTTAACGATGTTAACGATAAGGATGTGGAAATAAAGGTAGAAAAGGGAGTGGTGTTCATATCCATTTCAGACAAGATGCTTTTTAAAAGTGGCAGTTCTGATGTAACAGACCAGGCTAAGACCGTGTTGGGCAAAGTGGCCCAGGTGCTTAATGCCAACCCACAGATAGACTTCCTGGTGGAAGGACATACAGATACTATTCCCATCCATAATAATTGTATTGTTGATAATTGGGATCTAAGTGTTAAGCGGGCTACTGCTGTAACACGTATACTACAGAATGTTTACAAGATCGATCCTATCCGTATGACAGCTGGAGGCAGAAGTGAATATGCGCCTTTAGTAGCCAATGAAACGCTGGAAGGACGGGCAGCTAACAGGCGTACACGGATTGTAATTCAACCTCAATTAGACCAGTTTTTTCAATTACTCGATAAAAAGTTGTAACGCTAATTTTGCGGGAATGATCACTCTTGTTTCACAACCAGGAGTGGCATCATTTTTTATGTAAATAGAGGTCGGCAGGAATCATAAATTATTTATTATAAAATGCATCTATTATGTTATGGCAGGGAAGACAAGGCAGTTCAAATGTGGATGACAGGCGCGGAATTTCTGGTGGGGGTGTGCTTGCAGGAGGAGGAGTAATTGGCGTCATCGTTTTATTACTAAATTTTTTCCTGGGTGGTGGAGACGCCTCTGAACTTCCACAGGTTATACAGCAAGGCACTCAGCAGCAACAGGAAATGAGCCCCGAACAAAAAGCTGCTGATGATCAACGGGCCCAGTTTGTAAAAGTAGTTTTAAAAGATACGGAAGATATATGGAGCGACCTCTTTCAGAAGAAAGGGAAAACTTATACAGACCCGAAAATGGTTTTATTCAGGCAATCCGTAGAATCTGCCTGCGGAGGTGCCAGTTCGGCTACCGGGCCTTTCTACTGCCCCGGTGATCATAAATTATATATCGACTTATCATTTTATGAAGAATTAAGCAAGCGATTTAATGCGCCGGGCGACTTCGCCATGGCTTACGTTGTGGCTCACGAAGTAGGGCACCATGTTCAAACCTTATTGGGCACAACAGAGAAGGTAGCTCAAATCAGGGGACAAATGAGTAAATCGGAATACAACAAGTATTCGGTAAAGGTGGAGTTGCAGGCAGATTTTTACGCAGGTGTATGGGCTCACTATGAAAAAAACATGAAAAAAGTAATTCAGGATGGTGATGTGGACGAAGCACTAAATGCTGCAAATGCCATTGGCGATGATCGCCTGCAACAGGAATCCCAGGGTCGAATAGTGCCGGATGCTTTTACCCATGGCACTTCTCAACAGAGGATGTATTGGTTCAAGAAAGGATATGAAACAGGAGATATGGACCAGGGAAATACTTTTTCTGCTAATGATCTTCAATAAGACAGGTTCAAACAATGAAAGGTTCCTCTCTGGTTATACTTAAGGAAGAAGCCCATTTAATTAAACTAAGTGCCCGCCAGGTCATCCTATTATAAAAGTGTGTACTGGCAAAACAAAGAGTGGAACTTTTATTTGTGAAGAAATGTATGATCAATATTTTAATCAAAATGTTTTTATCATTTCGGAGCATTCTTCTTCTACCTCCCCGAGACTTGCCTGGTAACGAACGATCCTGCTTCCTATCATTAATATAAACAGGCTTGAAATAGCACAGACGGCCATCACAATAACCATAGGTAACGCGCTATTATTATTCAACCAACTCACCAATGCTGAAGCCAACGCACCAATACTCATTTGAATTCCTCCCATTAATGCCGAAGCGCTGCCGGCATTTTTATTGAAAGGCGCCAGGGTTAGTGCTGATGTATTAGGAAACACAAATCCCTGGCAACATAAGAATATGAAAATTAAACCCACAGTGCCCAGCACACCTAACCAGCCATTTACTGTCGCCACCAATAATACAATACCAGTAAGTGATTGACACACCAATGCAGCTACAACAATTTGTTCGCTTTTAAAACCCCTGGACAATAATAAACTATTAAGTTGGCTGGAAGTTATAAGGCCGCCGGCAATGGTCGCAAATATCCAACCATATTGCTGGGCAGTAACTTTATATAATTCCATAAATACATATGGAGAACCGGCAATGTAGGCATATAGGCCCGCACTGGCTATCGACCCTGTTAATACATACGTGTAAAATTGTGGTTGTACGAGTATAGAAAAAAAACTCGTTAGTATCGATTTTGGCCGCAGCGACAAAGTGGTGTCAGGCGGCCTGCTTTCCGGCAATATAAAATGGACACCTGTGAGAATTAAAGCTCCTATTACTGCTAGAATAACAAATATATAATGCCATCCAAAATAAGTGCTCATATAACCACCCGTAGTAGGCGCTATCATTGGCGATACTCCAACAACGAGCATAAGCAATGCGAAAACTTTAGCGTTTTCCTTAACCGGAAAAATATCACGCACCATTGCCCTTGAAGCCACCATGCCTGCACATCCACCCAATGCCTGTAGAAAGCGCAACCATATCAACACTTCCACCGATTTCGCCAACGCACAACCAATAGAAGCGATTATATACAATGAAAGACCGAAATACAACGGGTTCTTCCTGCCATAACGATCGAGGAGCGGGCCGTATAATAACTGGCCGAATGAAATTCCAATAAAAAAGCTCGACAATGAAAGTGAAACCTGGGCCACGGTAGTATGCAGGTCTGCCGCTATGGCTGGAAACCCGGGCAAATACATATCAATAGAAAAGGGACCTATTGCGGAAAGCGTTCCCAATATTACGATCATTAAAAAATACCTCTTTGGAGTCATGTGGCTATGGTACAAAAATAGGGGAATAAATTTATTAGATTATTTTAGAAGTTTGCGCTTTATGTCCTAAGTCAGGTCTTGACTTCTGAAGTCTTCAGACTTGTAAATAAGCAAACTAATTTGTTTATAAAATGACTAAAATTTTAAAATTGGATATTTTCAAAAATCAATGATCGATTTGTAAGCTGTCGCATAAAAACCTACAAGGTTTGCGTTTTTAGTGTAGGGAAAGGGGCTCAAACCTTATAGGGTTAAACAGGGGGTGACCAAAAAACAAAATATTTTCGGTTGACTTCCGAAGTTTTGAAAAACCAGCAAGTCAGGGCGTACCTTTATCTGGTGAAATAAATACTATAAGATGATAATATTAATCCTTATAAACACAACCATACTTACAGTATTAGCAGCAATGCATTTTTATTGGGCGTTTGGAGGAAAGCGTTTTTTTGAAGGGTCGGTACCAACTTATCCAACCGGCCAATTTGTTTTTCGACCTGGATTCTTGACTACTATTTTTGTGGCTGTTATGCTATTGGGTTTTGCTTTTATTACAGTTGGCAACTTGAGCATTTTCAAAAATATAAATGACGACAGAAATATTAAATATGGAACTTATGGAATTTGCATAATTTTTCTTTTACGTTCCATTGGTGATTTCAAGTTCATAGGATTTGGTAAAAAAGTAAAAGGCACGAAGTTTGCCTCTAATGATACAAAATTTTATTCACCACTAAGTTTGCTTATAAGCATAACCAGCCTGGTAATTGGTATCGTAAAATAACAAGTTTGGATGAATTACGTCCGCTGAATTTAAATCTGATTTTTATGGTATACAAAAAGGGAGTGGAATAAGATACCTTATCTAATCCCTTTTTTAAATATAATAGGAACACTTTAAGAGTTATTTAATAAAACTTAAAAGATCCTGATTGAGACGTTTGCGTTCAGTAAAGTATAATCCATGTGGTGCTCCCACATACACGAGGTATTGTGCATCCACAAGTATTTTTGCCGTCTGGTCGCTGCTTGATTGAATAGGAACGGTTTTGTCACTATCGCCATGAATGATCAGTGTAGGCACATCTATTTTTTTAATATCCTCCCTGAAATCTGTTGCTGAAAAAGACCTTACACAATCAAGCGTGGCTTTGGGAGATCCCAATAAAGCCAGTGTTTGATTCCACTGAAGATACGACTGACTAACGGGATGGCTCACCAGGCTTACACCAAAAAACTGTTTCCCAAAAGTTTCGAGGAAGTCTGCCCTATTGTCTTTTATCTGGTCTGATATCTTATTAAAAACTTCTTCATCAACGCCGTCAGGATTATCGGTAGTCTTTAACAGGTAAGGCACAACAGAACTTACTAATACAACTTTAGACACATGGGCATTTCCGTATAATCCGAAGTAACGTGCTATTTCACCACCACCCATAGAAAAACCGACGAGGGTTACATCGGTAAGATCTAATTCATCTAAAACGGCTTTAAGATCACCGGCCAGGGTATCATAATCATAACCTTGCCAGGGTTTACTGGATTTTCCAAAGCCTCTTCTGTCATAGGCTATGCAACGAAGCCCATGTTTTGGTAATTCGGTAAGTTGATATTCCCACATTTCATGACTAAGAGGCCAGCCATGTATAAATACCACCGGCTTCCCACTACCCCAATCTTCATAAAAAAGATTTGCAGGAGAGGAAGAACTGTTAGATTGAATGTAACCCATACTCAAATTTATTTTATAATTTTTTATAAATACATGGTGTATAGTTTCATTAATCATTCAAAAATTAGTCCACCGGTTTAGATGCAGCAATAACCTGTTGATCCCTTAATTCATTCGATGCTGCTGGCTTTAGGTTCGTCAGAAAGAACAGGGTGATTGCAATCCATCCTACCCAGAATAAATACACTCCAATATGGAATCGTTCACCTAACAAGTGATGTGAAATGGTATGGCTAAAATCATTGTAGGTGAAATAAAGTCCTGTTAACGCAAGTAAGCAGCTAATTCTGTGAAAGGTTTTTCCTTGCCCCGAAGGGTATCGTTTTTGTATGAAGCTATGAAGGAGGTAAAAGGCAGTCAGAGCAATAAGTATTAGCAGTGCGCCTTTCCACCAGGTTTTTAAAAAATTATATTCTTTGTAGAACAAACTCATACCGGCCTTGCTTACCAGGGATGCTTTTGTCATCAGGTATCCGGAAGCGATGGAAAGAATTAATAGGAATAAAGCCAAACCTCTGCCGCGTGTCATGAAGTTGTTTTTATACAGCAAAATAAACAAGGTAAATCCTAATGAAGAATTTTAAATTCGTCAAAATGCTGTTCGGCAGCGTCTTCCGTATTAACCTTTTCAACCCTGGCGTCAGACGGTCCTTTCTTACACCATTCCACAAAATTTTGCAGTTGTTCTATAGTTCCACTGGCCAAAATTTCTACATGCCTTTCGGGGGTGTTTTTTACCCACCCCGTTATACCTATTTGTCGGGCCGTTTTCCTGGCTGAAACGCGGTAAAAAACGCCCTGTACTTTTCCCTGGATTATAAGACGAAGCGTAGCCATAATAGGTATGAGGTGTGAGGTATGAGGTGTGAGGTAAGAAGTAAGCGGTGTGAGGTTTGACTGAAATTAATGACGCTTGAAATACTGGATTTCCTGTTCATGCTTTTTTGCCGCCTCCATCGAATCAAATATTCCCAGGTTTTTTCATTTATTTGTTTTAGCATGTTTCTTTCTTGAGTAAAGCCGG
>JBDSBP010000005.1:0-40910 GCA_039921525.1 Chitinophagaceae bacterium
TAATTATTACCAACTTTGGTTAAGTTATATAGTAGGTATGGGGTATGAGGTTGATGCAACACTTATCGCCTGGAGACTGGATTTAAGCTAATAAATTTTATGTTTTCGGTAACCCTCAGTTTAAACCTATAAGGTTTGAACTCGTGATGCCTGCACTATAAAAGCAAACCTTATAGGATTTATGCGACAGTCTGTCGTTCGATTATTGTCAATAGAAAATAACTTATTGAATATTAAATATCCCTTGAATACTAATGTGCGGGTTCGACTCTCACATACCTCATACCTGCTCCCTACAACCCGCTCTGGAACTGGCTATGAATATAATCCACCACCTTCGACAGATCTTTTGTTTCTTCATATACCTGAAGCTGGCGGTCGGCGCCGGTGCCACGGTCCAATATTTTGGAGATGATGGGAAGTGCTTCGCGGCTTCCTAAATGATCAACCACGTCATCAATAAAATCCAGCAGTTCATAGATTAAAACACGGGTGTTTACTTCCGTTTCAATACCGAAATCTATCAGGCTGCCATCAATGCCATACCGGCCTGCGCGCCATTTATTTTCGTTCAAGAGGGCCCGCTGGTAAATCATGTAGTTCATGTTCTTTGCCCTAAGTTTATACAGTTTGGCACATACTGCCTGGAACAACGCCGCAATACCTATAGTTTCTTCAATGGTCATAGGAACATCGCAGATCCTGAATTCTACGGTATTAAAGAAAGGGTGAACGCGGAGGTCCCACCATATTTTTTTAGCATTATCAATACAGTTCGTTTTAATCAGCAGGTTTACATAACGGTCATAAGCCTCAATGCTTTCGAAATAATCGGGTATACCTGTCCGTGGAAATTTATCAAATACCTTGGTACGAAATGATTTGTAACCGGTCTTCCTCCCTTCCCAAAAAGGGGAGTTGGTGCTGAGTGCGTAAATATGGGGTAAGAAATATCGTGCTGAATTGGCAATATGAATAGCCAAATCTCGCGTTTCCATTCCTACGTGCACGTGAAGACCAAAAATAAGATTGCTTCTTGCGGCTTCCTGAAGTTCATTAACAATTTCATTATAACGAGCATGGTCGGTAATAAGTTGGCTTTCCCAATGGCTGAAAGGATGGGTTCCGGATGCTGCCACCCATAGCCCGAGGCTCCCGGCAATTTCGGAAATAGTTTTCCGCAGCAGGCTCACATCTTTAAATGCTTCCGCTACGTCCACGCAGATATCGGTGCCCACTTCCACAACTGCCTGGTGCATTTCCGCCTTCACTTTGTCTTTGATCACTCTCTGGCCCAGCTGTACAATTTTCTGTTCATGGCTTTTTAATTCTCTTGTAGTAGGATCCACCACCATGTACTCTTCCTCAATACCCAGCGTAAAATGTTTGTAACTTATATTGGACATGCTTATTTAATTACGAATTATGAATTACGAATTACGAAATTTCTGCTACGGGCTCTCTGCATAATTTTGTAATATGTTTAATTATTCTGCACGTTGAAATGGTAGCCAGGTTTTATAATTAATACAAGGTCTGGTGCAACGTGCTCTTCTTAACGTATTCTCCCCAGGTAAGGTTATCTTTTTCCGGCTCCTGCTGCTGAGCCCTTTCAATGGCGTAATTGGCTGCTGTTTCTACTACCCAGTCAAAATTTTCCTGTCCTACGCTTTTGATTTCGGCATCAGGTGCGGGATTACAGAAATCAATCGCGTAGGGTACGCCATCCCTTAAGGCCAGTTCCACGGTATTAAAATCATAACCCAGGTAATAGTTGATTCGTAGAACTATATCTTCCATTTGTTTATGACGTTCAGGAGATGGTGAAAATCCAGCCTGGTAACGGAGGTGGTGTGGATTGCGTGGTTCGTAAGGCATAATCCGTACATACTTGCCGCCAATACTGTAACATCGGTAGTATTCATCAAAAATAATTTCTTCTTGCAGCAGCATCACCAGCTCGCCTGTTTCAGCATGTTTATGGAACAGGTCGTCCGCATCACTCACTTTATACACATTCTTCCAGCCCCCGCCCGCGAAAGGTTTCATGTAAGCAGGAAAGCCGATATAATGGAAAATATTTTCCCAGTCTAACGGGTATGCAAGGTTGCTGAAAGATTCATCGGAAGTGTCAATGGGTAAATCTCGTGACGGCAGGATCACCGTTTTGGGTACGGGCACGTCAATTTTCGTCGCCAGGCAGTTATTAAAAAATTTTTCATCCGCGCTCCACCAGAAAGGATTGTTGATAACAGCTGCACCTGTTAAAGCGGCATTCTTTAAATAAGCCCTGTAAAATGGTATATCCTGGGAGATGCGGTCTATAATTACAGCATACCCGGTGGGTTCTCCCTGTTTTACTTTATCAATCCGAACTGGTTCCGCTGTTATTCCATCGATGCTTTTGCTGTTCACCCTGTCTATAAATGCCATCGGAAAACTTCTTTCCTTACCGAAGAGAATGCCAATTTTTTTCATGATGTTTTTTTATATGAATGAAAAATCTTTTTAAGTAATTGTATCCAATTTTATAGCCTTTACCCAATGACATTGCCAGAGAATGCACTTAAACCCTGTTTACCAAATTTATTTTTAAAAACACACAAAAAAAAATTGATTATTTATTCATTGTTTCGTCAAATAATAGTATCAACAGACTCCATTGTAACTAAGTTCGATCTACAGGCATATACTTCATACGACTTCTTATTTTCATCGGAAGATTGTATTAACCAAATTTGATTATTTTTGAAAATATGCATTTAAACAACCAAAGGGGAATAAAAAGGGAAGTGGTTGACATTGATTCAAAGCTATTACAACGCAGCGTTAAGGTAGAATGCTTTTTGCCAACTTCAGTAAAAAATCTTTCTTCTTTGGATCTATTGCTGATCAATGACGGGCAGGATATGGAGGAAATGGGATTCGGTATTATGCTGGAGGAATTGATTTCTGGTAATAAAATTGTACCCTTATTATGTGTCGCCATTCATGCCGGCGATCGCATCATGGAATATGGAACCGCCGCCGAACTAGATTACCTGGGAAGAGGATACAATGCAGGCTTATACACCCGCTTTATTTTCAGGGAGCTGCTTCCATTTATTAAGTCACATTTGAAGATAGGGTCGTTTAATGAAAAATCATTTGCCGGATTTTCTCTGGGTGGTTTGAGTGCATTGGATATTGTATGGAACCATCCGCATGAATTTACAAAAGTGGGTGTTTTCAGTGGTTCTTTTTGGTGGCGCTCAAAAAATACAGATGAAGGGTATGTTGAAGATACAGATCGCATCATGCATGCACATATCCGAAAGGGACATTATGCACCAGGATTAAAATTTTTTTTCCAGGCTGGCACGCTGGATGAAACCATGGACCGTAATAATAATGGTATCATCGATTCAATCGACGACACCCTGGGAGTTATTGATGAATTGATAAAGAAGGGTTATGCTATCTCGAAAGATATTACCTACCTGCAAATACACGAGGGAAGACATGACGTTGCCACCTGGTCTAAGGCAATGCCGGAGTTTTTAAAATGGGGATGGGGGATTGGGTGTGAGGTATGAGGTGTGAGGTATGAGGTATGAGGTGTGAGTCTTCGATTGGCGGTCCAATATCACCACTTAAATAACTTTTAAAAATTTGTCATTCATTCATTTTCAAATAGACAAATTTTTAATTAAATAAAAGATGAGGAATGTACGGTTTTAAATAACCCCGGCATTTATGCCGGGGTTTTGAAGAATGCTTTTTGGGCTTTAGCCCAAGGGTTGACTACGGTATGAAGTTCTAATATTGGCAAGAGACTTGGGCTAAAGCCCATGGAAAGTCTTCCTGTATCCCAAGGCTGAAGCCTTGGATTATATCAGGAAGAAATGGTATGATTGGTTTCGAAAAAAATCATATCATATCATCAGAAGAATAACAGTTCAGACAGAAGAATCATAGTTCAAAAAAAGATGCTCATGATTTTAAAAATCAGGAGCATCGTCTAATCACACAAATCACAGTTCAAGGCAATCTTAGTTAAAGCTATACCTTATACCCACCTGGCCCTGGAACCTGCTACCAAACTGTAAGCTCCATGGATCCTGGTCTATCGAATAATTATATCCTTTACCTACGAAGGCACCTGATGTTCTGTTTACAGTTGTAAGAAGATTATAGGCCTGATTCGTTACTATATATTGCCTGCCCCAATCGTTATTTAACAGGTTGGTCAAATTGAACACATCAATAGTAAATTCAAGGGTATGTTTTGATTCGCCGGTGGTAAAGAAGAAATCCTGAGTAAAGCGCATATCGATAACATGTTCCCAGGGTGTATTGCTACCGTTGCGCTCTGCATAATTTCCTCTTCTCTTACTTAAGTATTTATCCTTGCTGATATAGGATTCAAAAGCTGCTGATTGTTGTGCAGCTGTGAATTTAACGGTAGCATTGCCGGTATTAAGAAAGTCGACAAATTTTATTTCACCCGGATTTCTTGGAATGTATGCGAGATCATTTCCAAATTGCCCGTCGCTATTCAGGTCACCATTGACAAGGTATGTAACCTTCTGACCGGAATTAGCTGAATAAAAGAAAGCAATGGAGGATCTCATGTATTTTGTATAATTGAGATTGAAAGAGAATGTACTGATAATACGGTGTGTAAGGGCATAGTTAGTCGTTGCCAATGGCGGACGGTTGGGATCACCTACTACCTGCACAAAAGACCAGTTAGACAAGGCAGTAGAACTCGCGCCGCTGTTAACTTCGGTAGCATCGTTATGATTGTATGCAACAGAGGCAAAACCGTTCTTCCATGACTTGGAGAATTGGGCAGAAAGGTTGTAACTGTACCCCTTGTTTGTATTGCTTATATAAATGGCATTGGTGATATTAGGATTAAGCCTTCTGCCACCTGCAGCGGTCGTACTGGCATAGGCAATCCTTTTATCAAATCCGTTGTTATAGGCTTGGTCCACTATCCCTACGGCAGGAGCCAGGTTTACATCCTGGTAAAAAATATTATTGATTGTTTTGGAATAGATGCCTTCGAAGGTAGCCGTGATATCCCATGGTAACTTAATATCAGTGGCCAGGTTAAAACGTGCTACTTGTGGAAATTTGAAATTTTTAGCCATCAAGTCGGCCTCAAAAGTTTTACCAGCTGTTCCCAGTGAGCTTTGTTTTGATACATCAGGCTCCAGTCCTTTGCCGCCGTTTATGTTAGAGTTTACACTAATAGTATTCAGCAATACCCCCGTATTGGAAAACTGGTTGGATATCCATACAAAAGGCACACGACCTGAGAAAATACCAGCTCCGCCTCTTACAATTACACTCTTGTCTCCCTTCACATCATAATTAAAACCAACCCTTGGTGACCATAGTAACTGGCCGGTAGGAGCATTCGCGGTAGAATATTGCCCTTTATAAGTAGAATCGACAATTTTATTATAAGATGGCTTATCACTCAAAACCGGTATGTCAACACGTAAACCGGCTGTTAACCTGAATTGTGAATTAACCTGGATTTCATCCTGCGCGTAAAATCCAAGCTGCGCCGCAGAAAACTCGGCAGAAGGTCTCAGGTTACCTGGTATATTAGAATAAGTTACATCCAGGGATCTCGGTTGGGGAAGGGGTGTGGCAGTACTAAGAAAATCGCTTAAGCTGTTATATCTCCATCTGCCGTTCAGATTATTAATAAACAGGTTCCTGAATTTAAAGAATTCATTATGTGTGCCGATGGTGAACGTATTCTTTCCTTTGAAGATCTTGAAATTGTCCGTGATTTCAAAAATATCCTGGTCAAGCTCATTGCCTGTGGAACTTCTCTCAGAGCCAAGCTGAATGGTTCCGGCTCCCTGGGTGATTTCAACGGACGGAAATAAAGATCCATAGGTGCTGCGAAAATCCCTGATTTTCTGTGAGCTCACGATCAGGTTATTCGAAAGCGTGTTGCTGAACCTGCTTCTTAGTTCAGCCACCGTGGTGTTTTGTTTGTTGTTAAACCGGTAAGTATTGTTTCCGTAACGGAATAAAATATTTGTGCGGGAATTATTATCGTCATACGCTTTAATATAATTATGACGGATCGTTAGGCGGTGTTTATCGTTAATGTTCCAGTCTAATCTTCCGAAAAGTTTGTCGCTTTGTGTTTCAGCGTCGAAGGCACTGTAAGTTCCCGCATCATAGTTATATTTTGACATCAGGAAATCACTTAACTTTTTTGCATCTGCCACATTCAAAACGGATTGCGGATCGCCTGCATTATTGATAGTAGGTGCATTTTTTCGGGCCAGTTCACCATTTACAAAGAAGAAGAGTTTGTTTTTAATAATTGGACCACCTATCCGCAGGCCATATTGCTTATCAGAGAAATCCGTGGATTTAACTCTTGTTAAAGGGTCTTTACCAATAGTGTTTTGATTTCTGACAAAATAATAGGCAGATCCTTCCAGTTTGTTGGTTCCCGAACGTGTTACAGCATTGATGCCGCCACCGGTGAAATTACCATTGGAAATATCATAAGGAGCGAGAACTACCTGAATTTCCTGTATTGCATCTAAAGAAATTGCCGTTGTGCCAGCAGGTCCACCGGGGGTACCCGTTGCAGACAGTCCAAACACGTCGTTATTTACCGCCCCATCGATGGTGATATTATTGTACTTATTATTGGCGCCGCCAAATGAGTTTCCATTGGCCTGGGGAGTTAAGCGTGTGTAATCCTGTAAACTCCGCGACAGGGTAGGCAGGGAAGTAATCTGCGTTCTGCTTATGCTGGTAGAAGCACCGGTTTTCTTTTTTGAACTTGCACTTCCGGTAACAACTACATTTTCCAGGGTGGAACTCGATGAATTTAAAGCGAAATCCAGCCTGGTATTTTCACCCAGGGACAAAAATATATCGTCCTGGCTGAAATTTTTATACCCTACAAAGGAGACTTCTATGGTATAAGGTCCGCCAGGAGCCATATTTACAATGTTGAAAACGCCCTGTTTCAAAGATGCCGTTGTATAAACAGTACCTGTCGGTACATGTGTTGCCTTAATAGTGGCACCGGCTAACACATCATTGCCTGATTTTACAATACCAGTAACGCTACTGGTAGTGACCTGGGCATTAGTTAAAAGGGGGGAAATTAGAAGAAGTATCGCCAGCAGGCGTACCATTCCTGGATTAAGCATAGAGTTTTTTTTACTGAACAAAGAAAGGGAATAATAAAATGAAAATTGTATTCTGATTTAAATATTCTGTTAACATCTAAAGGCAATGTCAAATGCTTAAAAGCTGCTTTTCGTAACAATTCATTAACGATTAAAGTATTTTAAACTTACACCCTGCCTATTTTGTTACTTTGTATAAATATATTGTACATGTTAGATAGTATTGAGAGTGCTATTGAAGATATCAAAAAAGGGAAACTCGTTATAGTGGTCGACGATGAAGACAGGGAAAATGAAGGAGATTTTGTTACTGCAGCCCGGAATGTTACGCCGGAAGTTATCAATTTTATGAGCATTCACGGACGGGGCCTCATATGTGCTCCGCTAATAGAGGAACGTTGCGATGAACTGGAACTTGAATTAATGGTAAATAATAATACCGCCCTGCATGAAACCGCTTTTACCGTATCGGTAGACCTGCTGGGCCGTGGTTGCACTACCGGCATATCAGCGCATGACCGATCAAAAACTGTTCAGGCTCTAATAGACCCGGATACCAAACCGGAAGATCTTGGAAGACCGGGTCATATTTTTCCTTTAAAAGCTAAATCTGGTGGTGTGTTAAGACGAGTTGGCCATACAGAAGCTACCATCGATCTCGCCCGTTTAGCTGGTTTTGAACCGGCTGGTGTTTTGGTGGAGATTATGAATGAAGATGGCTCCATGGCAAGATTGCCCGAGTTACGAAAAATTGCCCGGAAATTTGACTTTAAACTGGTTTCCATTAAAGACCTGATAGAATATCGCCTCAAAATAGATTCGCTGATAGAAGAAGTGGTACGGGTTGATATGCCTACCAAGTATGGAGATTTTAAGTTGATATCATTCCGGGAAAAGAATACTTCCAACGAACATATGGCGTTAATAAAAGGTGAATTCAAGAAGGGCGAGCCTGTTCTTACACGGGTTCACTCCTCCTGTTTCACGGGTGACATTTTAGGTTCACTTCGTTGCGATTGCGGTGATCAATTACATATGGCCATGGAAATGGTGCAGGCAGAAGGAAAAGGGGTGATTTTATATATGAACCAGGAAGGCAGGGGCATTGGTCTCGTGAATAAGCTGAAAGCCTACCGCTTACAGGAAGAAGGCATGGACACGGTTGAAGCTAATCTTCACCTGGGTTTCCCGATGGATAAACGAGATTATGGGGTTGGCGCGCAAATCTTGCGTTACCTGGGTATTAATAAACTGCGATTAATAAGTAATAATCCTAAAAAAAGAACTGGATTGGCAGGATATGGGATAGAAATTGTTGAAACGGTGCCTATTGAAATTGTTGCCAACCCGCATAATGAAAAGTATTTGAGAACGAAGAGGGATAAGTTGGGACATGAGATTTTGAAGTGATTATAGAGGGAGGAACTTACCCCCGCCCCTACCGCACCGGCAATATTAGATTGTGATCGGAGAGCTAACAAAATGATATATTCACCCGATGTTAAAGGGCGGATGCAAACCCCGCTCGTACAATTGGATTACTGCATTTTATCCTTCATCTTCTTCGTCATATCAAGATATGATTGAACCACCAGTTTTATATTAACAACTTTCTTTTTTAAAGAACTAACCCTTACTTCAGATTCTGATTGAATAAGTTTGTTAATCAAGTCTGAGTGATCCCTACCATTTTATCTATCTATGCCTTCCCATTCTTTGCCTTTAGGTTCGGTAATATTTATAACACCTACAGTATCAATAGGAGGTTCGTTTAAATTTTTAGTTTTAATAAATGCAGCGACCTCCTTTCCCGGTTTTTAATGATCAGCCAGCATTTTCTTTGCATGATCTTTAACTTCTTTGCTGGTGCCCATTTTTACACCTGTCTTTAACCGGGCAATTTAATTTTTATTATCACGCATCATGAAATCGATAGTTGCCGGTCTGGATTTGTATTTCCTATTGTGTTCGCTTTGGTACTATCTTCTTTCTGCGAACTCGCACTGTCTGCGGTGTAATTACCAACACTAGTGCTGCTGGTGCTATCACTATCTGTAGTAGAGGCAGCATTATCAGGAGTACCGTTATTGCAGGCAGTGACACATAGCACACCGGCTATTGATAACATGCCAACGCTTTTTAAATGAAATTTCATGATAACAAATTAGATGAGTGATGAAGAAAATGTTTCAGATCAATGTGATTGTTTTTACATGATATCTACCATTACCTGAGCTTACTATATGAAATATTTATTTCATTGCATCGGTCAGGACTTAGCAACTCCCGGCCTAACATAAAAGTGAGTTGTATTACAATTGCGGAGGCACCAGTTTCAAATTTCCATCCGGCTGTGGCTTCTTTTTCTTTTTAAAAATCTCATCTACCCGATCAAATTCCTTTCTATATGAAATACTGGTTCCAGCGCGGTTTTGCTTGCCGCCGGTTGTGCCGATATAGGAATAGTTCTCCCGGTAAAAGAATGTGAGACGGAATTTCCCATCGGGTGTCAATAACCATTCTGCCGTAACATCCGGCAAAAATGGAAAGGAGGATGATTGATTTTGCTGCACCGTATTCAAACCGAAATCCAGGGCGCCACCAACGATGAACGTTAGCCTCTCATTAAAGTAACTTTTTTCGATGGTTAAATTCAGGCTGGTGCGATCGGGCAAGGTTACCTGGTTGGGGTTGTAATTATTTAGCAGGTTCGACCCGCTGTATATCGAAGCGTTGAAATTAAATTTCAGGCTTTTGTCATTAAAGATATTTTGCAGCACGTCTGAGAATTCTTTTGTTACGATATTGGACAGAAACCCGGATATGCTGTTTACCACAATACCTTCAATTGCCTTATTGGCAAGATCGCCCGTCCCGCCTCCCTGGGCACCTCCGCCGGAATACGGGCCGAAAGTATTAAACAGGATTAAAAAAGACACTTGTTTATTCAATTCGTTTACGTCGTTTTCAACAAATGATAGTATGGTAGCTACATCCTGGTTGCTCTTGATTGGACTGTTTGGTGGAAGTTCTATGCGAAATGCAATGGTGGGTTCTGTTAAACGCTCGGTTAATGTGGCAATTACCAGTACTTTCCCGCGGAATCGTTTTACATCTTCACTGGCGTAATTGCTCAGTTTCGATCCATTTAGCAGATCGCTGAATCGCACATTTTCCGCCTCATACTCGGCTTCAATATCAATCCTGGCTGCCGTTGGATTACCGTTCCAGGAAATATAACTGCCTGCATTTCCCAGCAATTTAAATTTGCGTTTAATAGCCTGGAAAGTAAACGTGTAGTTCCCTTTTTCGATATTAAAGCGGCCGTTCATGGTCATATCTTCCCGTGTACCTGCTCTCAACTTGATATTGCCGGTGCCGGTAGCCTCGATAATATCCCCGGTAAGTGCATCCAGTATCACAAAAATGTTAGCATATTTATTGGCGGTAACATCTAACGATACTGTCAGGTTGCTTTCCCTGAATTTGAGATCCTGTGCCTGCATTTCGCGGCCATATACTTTCCATACTATAAAACCTGCGTCGCCACTTTCGCGACTACTGCCGATGGGAAGGTAAATATTGGATGTATCTGTCGGTTCACCTTTAATGTCCATCTGCATATCTTCCAGCGGACCTGTAAAGTTCATGTTAACCTTACCTATCATCTTACCATAAAACTGGTTGTTATCCCCGGAGGTAGTATTTAGCAACAACAACCGGTTGCTTTTCAGGTGAAAATCGAACACCAGGTCTTTGAAGGCTCTGTGATCGAGCCTTCCACCAACGATTTCAGCGCTGTTATTTAGCGTATCTTTTATGGTAAAGCTGCCGAAGTCTATGGACCCTTCGGTAAATTTGAATACTGCACTTGGTACCCTGTAATAACATTTTGTATAGTTCACCAGGAATCCCCCATCTTTCAATTGAATATCCCCCAGGTATTTGAGGTCTCTCGCCGGGCCAACCACCTGCAGCTTACCTGTTGCTTTTCCGGATAACCGGCCAAATATATCTGAAAGGTATTTTTCTAAAAGATGAATACTTGTATTCTCCAGGTTGATGTTAATATCTATATCCTGTGTGGCGCTATCCTGCGTATTAAAAACGGCGTTCAAATCGAATTCAAAATTATAATTAGCGGAAACGACATTAGCGTTTATTTTGCCGGTGGCTTTTGTATAATTCGAATTAATCTGAATGCTGCCCATAGAATCATCGTCTAACCGGAACTGTTGGGCATCCGCTTTCACATCAACATGTAAATTGCCTAAAGGATCGGAGATGTGAACGATGCCGCTTAAAAGGCCCTCGATCCTGTTATCCTTGGTAAAGAACGGAGAAAAATCGCCTATGTTTATTTTTTTCAAGGCCATTTTAAGATCATTATTATTGCCAACCGACGAAGGTTCGGAAGTTATAAAAATTTCCTGCTCTTCATTATAAATTCGCAGGTGGTCGGTTGATACCAGTTGCCTGCTTAATACTAATTCGCCATCCTTATCTATCGTCCATCTCTTTCCGTTAATATCAAATGTGGAAGGATTGAAAATTATGCTCACGCCGTCTTTTAATGTTTTCACCTGGCCAGATATGCTGGCCGAATTCAAGGTTTGGTTGGCGCTGGTAGAGATGTCAACTTTTGAAATATCCTGGCTTGATTGAATATCTATTTCGGTAGTCGGAAAATGCAGGCTGTCATTTACAAAAACATCTGCTATTTTGGTATTTAACGAAAGGGTATCCAGGTTTCCCCTGCCCTGGAGAACAACATTGTTGAAGGCAGTTTTTTTATAAGCAAAGTTGGGTACTTCAGCATCCAGCTCAAACAAATTATTTTGGAGATTGATTCGTCCGTTCAGGTTGGAGAAATTGAATCCTTTAAGGTTTTGATCGAACAACCCGATATAGTCATCTATTTTTTTTGTAGTTATAACAAAACTGAAGTTTTCATTCGTTATCTTTTTTTGAGATGGATTTATATAACTTGGATAATAACGATTTAAGAAAGTCTGGAAAGCATCGGGAAGTTCTTTTATGGAGAAATCGCCGACCAATATAGCATCAAACTCATTACTAAAAACCTTGATCGTTTTAGTTTCAGCTACTATTTCGGATTCCAGCGTAAGTGAATCAAAGGATAGGCGCTGACCATCTTTATAAATGGACGCATTAAAAACTTTAGCCGATCCCAGGAAATTATCTATCGTGGAGCCGGTGAATTTAAACAGGATGTCGCCGTTTATATCTATATCATCTTTATAGAGGTTAAGCCTTTTAAGGTTTGACTTTTCAATGGTGGCTGCAAAATCAAACTGGGGTTGAGACAGGCTAAAGTCAATCAATCCATTTAATTGGGCCACCAGGTTAGTGTCGTTGGCTGTAAATTCTCCGTTGAATAATCTCTTGGCCAGTGTTCCCTTTACTTTAAGATTGCTATACCGGTAATTATTAAATTCCAGGGTTTGGATGTCTCCATCCAGTTCGGCCTGTAGTGTCCTGAAACTAAATCCATTTCCTTTTACCTTGCCGTTGAAAGCAATCTTGCCAAGGTTACTATTGTCCAGTAGTTGACCAATATCGAATCCTGGTGTTATCAAAGTGCCTGAATAGATGGCACCGCCTTGCTTCGGCAGTTTCATTATTATATCATTACCAATAACTCCAAGGTTAGTGGTTACGGTGCCAAAAGTTACGAAATCGCGGATGAAGCCGGTGTAATAACCCTTATACTGTAAGGTCTGTATCCGGTCAAGTCGTGGTTCAGTGATACTTTTTAGTGAAGGCACAAAAGCTACCGCGTCTTTATAGGTAGTGCGAAGATCGTTTGCTTTAAAATCTATGAATGTTTTCTCAATGTCCGGTAAACCAACCATTTTAATGTCTCCATTTAAAATGGTGTTATTCCCGGCACGGATGGTTATATTTTTGGTAGAAAGATTAGCCACACTTCCTTTAATGATGCCCGTTATAAAAATGCGTTTCTCCCATGTTTTAACTTCCGGGGCGAAAAAGGCAATATCATCACTTTCTATTTCGCTGTTCTTTAAATTGCCTGCCATTTGCACTTTCTCGATGAAATGGTTCATGTCATCAAATTGATCGTAGCTCATAGCAAAGTAATTCCGGAGCCTGCTCTTATTTGTTATAATGTCCAGGTCGGCAAATTCCATTCCCTGCGGATGCATTTTGAAATTTGCATGGAGTGATTTTAAATCAAAACCGCTTCGTTCTTTTGTGCTGAGAAATAAATTAGCCGTTACGGTGTCTTTGTTCAACAGCACGTTTTTAAATGTGCTGTTAATGGAGGAGAATAAAATATTTGCCCCGTCAAAATAATAGTACGGTTGGCGGTTGATTTGCTGCGATGATTTTAAAATGCCGTTATTCACGGTGACTTTATTGATCGATAGTTTCCAGCCATCCGGGTTCCATTTTAGAGAGGAATCATTTTTAACCACACTGCTGTCCACAATTCTAGGGGGTGGCGGTGGTCGGTTGCCTTTGTAATTATAAATGGAAAAAAAAGGATCGATTAAATTAAAACTATTTATATCTATGTTTTTTTTCGCCAGGTTTATTTGTTTTGCGTCGAGATCAAGAAACCTGACATGAAAAAACATGTCTTCCCCTCGCCATTCGTCCTTACGTAGAAAGGTAATGTTCTTTAAGGCAACCACTTTTAAATCAAGGTTAATGCTTTTTTTCCTGGTGGCAGAAGGCGGACCGGAAAAGTAATCAGCTAAAAACTGGTAGTTCCAAACGGAATCTACCCGGTGCATATAAACGGTTGCATCTTCCAGGCCGATATATTTTAGGGAGAGGGTATCTTTCAAAAAAAACCAGTCTGTAAGGCGCACCTTAATTCCCCCGGCATATAGTAAGGTATCATTTCGGCGATCGGTTATTAAAGTGCCTTCGAGTGACATTTTATTAAAGAAGGCGAAATCCAGGTTTACGTTGTTGATTTTAACGGTGGTATTCAAATCCTTGGAAAGCCTGCCGGCAATCTTTTTCACCAGGCAGTTCTGAACTATTGGTAGGTTTAACAGGACGGCTGTTAACAGAAAAGATCCGATTAACAGCAGAAGGGTATTGCCTAATATTTTAAAAAACTTCTTCAGTATCACAATAATATTTGTAAAAATAAGTAAACGAGCCGTATGTGCAAGGCACGGGAAAAGTTAAAATGGCTGGCGCCATTTGGCTGTCAGCTGTCGGCTATCAGCTGTCGGCTATCAGCTGTCGGCTATCGGCTATCGGCTATCGGCTATCAGCCCCAGCCATCGGCCTGCGGCCTTTGCCAAAATGTTGGGGCGGGGCTTACTCCTGCCCTGACTGCATACGAAACGGACAGGATATTATGGGAAACTCCGACTAAATACAAAATGTATCCAGTGTAACAGGGCGGGGGCAAGCCCCGCCCCTACAAACGCCGCGAGTTATTAGTCGCCCCTTTCCCATAGGCCATAGGCCGATAGCCGATAGCCGATAGCCGCAGGCCGATAGCCAATTTTTCCCTACATTACGCGAAAAATCAAATGCAAGACTTTCCTTTTCGATTTGGGGCCGAAGTATATACCTGGTTCATGAACCAGGATGGAAAAACGCATCGGGACCGTTTAGGGCATATGATAGAAGTATCAGCAAAAGCCGGCTTTACCGGCATCGAGCCAATACATGGCTGGATGGGAGAGTTAAGTGACCCTGTGTTACTCAAGTTGAAATTGCAGGAACATCATATTGAACTGGTGGCTGTTGCGCTTGCGTTGCACTGGAACGAATCGCAGGAAACAGAGCAGGAGCGCGTGGAGGCTGATAAAGCCATCGAATTATTACAACATTTTCCGGGAGCCATCCTTTGCACCGTACAAAAACCTACCGGCCGTAATGATGTGGAGAACCGGCGATTGCACCTGGCACACAACGTAAATGTTGTATCACGCAGGGCCATGGAAAAAGGGGTGCCATGTAGTTTTCATCCCAATTCACCACATACTTCCATCACCCGCACCAAAGAAGATTACGAAGTGATCCTGGACTTATTGGATATTATGGTCACCGGCTGGACGCCTGATGTGGGCCATATTAGGAATGGAGGAATGGATCCGCTGGAAATTATGAAACAGTATAGACATCTTATTAACCTGGTTCATTATAAAGATTGGAACGGTGAACCCGAATGGGCGCTAATGGGTAAGGGGAAAATTGATTTAATAGCCATTACAAAATGGTTGGAAGACATCAATTACCAGGGCTGGATCATCTGTGAAGATGAGGCTCCCGAAGCATTGGAACACCCTGATGATGTTACCATTCATGACGGGAAGTGGATAAGGGAAGAGTTGCTACCTTCTTTGAAATGATCCGGCTGTCAGTTCTAACAGTTTGACCAAAAATATAAAAGAGGGTTCGACCTGTGAGGTCTTGAAGACCTCGCCAGGTAGAACTCTCTTTTTTGGCAAGCTGTCGCAAAAACCTATAAGGTTTGTTTTCATCATGCCGGCACCCCGGGTTCAAACCTTATATGTTTAATCAGGCTCTTCAAAATTGAAAAAAATAAACATTATGCCATATGTTGAAACGAACGGAATAAAACTTTATTACGAAGAACAAGGAAGCGGCGAACCCTTATTGCTAATAATGGGCATCACCGCGGCAGGTTCCGTATGGGAAAAACATGCCGCTTACTGGCAACAACATTTTCGCTGCATCCTGGGAGATAACCGCGGGGTAGGCCTTTCTGATAAGCCTGTTGGATCCTATACCACGGAACAAATGGCAGATGATTATGCAGGATTGTTGCAACAGCTTAATATTCGGGCAGCTCATGTTGTGGGTTGTTCCATGGGAAGCACTATCGCCCAGCAATTGGCACTACGTCATCCTGACAAGGTGAAGTCATTGGTGCTCATGTGCACCTGGGCTCGTTGCGACCGAATGGCAAAAGCTATTTTTCAACATATGAAAAATATAAAAGCAGCTCTAAAGC
Organism: Chitinophagaceae bacterium; assembly: GCA_039921525.1. Classification (GTDB taxonomy): domain Bacteria; phylum Bacteroidota; class Bacteroidia; order Chitinophagales; family Chitinophagaceae; genus JADCRZ01. The sequence continues at coordinate 16,159 of JBDSBP010000005.1, forward strand.
CAGCTGAATTCATGCATTATATACAATTGCTTATTTATAGTAAAAAGAGTTTTGATGACGATACTGTTTATGCGGAAATGATAACAGGCCAGCAGGAAGCTGCCGGGCAACCGGATCAGCAGCAATTATATGCTTTGGAAGCACAGGCCGATGCCTGCATGTCGCACAATACCCTGGACCAGCTATCCCGCATTTATCAACATACGCTTGTAATCGGGGGGCAGGATGATATATTTACGCCTGCCTGGATGTCTAAAGAAGTGTCAGCGGCTATCCCTGGCAGTGAGTTATTTTTATATCCGCATTCAGGCCATGCTTTTCATTGGGAAAACCTGGAAGACTTTAATGAGAGGGTGGTTAATTGGTTGAAAAATAATGAAAGCTAACCCCTTGTTAATTCAGGTACGCCAGTATTATATCATTTTCAGCCAAAGCGCGTTAGATGTTTTTATTCTGGAAGGTTGCCGCGCTTCGCTGAAATGACAAAGAGAAATTGAGATGTCTGAAAGGGAAGTCTTTCTATAAACATTCACCCTCCGTCTTGTGCTTTCGTTTAAGATGATGATAACGATGGTATTTTTAAAATGCTTTCATCTGCAGCTGCGGTAGTTGTTGCTGTTTGCCACCCACACCAATAACCGATGAACCATATACTTTTATTTCTGCTTTAATAAAATCTTCCTTATTGGCTTTATAGATATTTTCCACATACTTCTGCGGGTTACGGTCAATATAAGGAAACCAGGTGCTGTGGATCTGTATCATGATCCTATGTCCTTTTTTAAAAGTGTGCAATACATCCTGCAGGGGCACATTTACATCGGTGACCTGGTTGGATGTGAAAGGTTTTGGAAACTCAAAGCTCTCCCGAAACCTTCCACGGAAAACTTCGCTGCGTACCAGTTGCTGGTATCCGCCCATTATGATATTATTGGGGTTACCCTCATAATTAGGTGTATTATCCGGGTATACGTCAATCAGTTTCACAATAAAATCAGCATCCGTTCCGGTGGTGGCAACTTTTAATTTTGCTATTATTTCCCCGGCCACTGTTATCGCATCATTTAAGGTGTCGGTTTCGAAAGTCAATACGTCGGGGCGTTTGGAGGCATTCCGCTGATCATCGCTCATAAAACGCCTGGGGGTAAACGTTAGTCCCTCTGTTTGCGAAGTGTACGGCACTGGTTTGGCAGGATCACTGGTGTATTGGAAAACGGCCTTCTCATCAAGGGATTTATTTATTGATAATCTTCCACTATCACCGAAGTATAGTTGAATAGGAGGGATGTTTTCAGGAGGCCACTGTGCGAATTTTTTCCATTCTTTAATGCCGGTATCAAACATATAGGCTTCGGGTAATTCGGCAGCCCCCTCATCTTTCAGGTAATATGCAAAAAACGTTCGTTCAATCTCCCTCTGGTAAAAAGTAGAAATGCTATCACCAAAATAAATATGATTATGCACACTCTTTCCATTCTCACGCGCCCAATCGCCATGACCCCAGGGGCCCATCACGATCGTGTTCTTTGCATTGGGGGATGTTTTTTCGACGGTTTTATAAATATGCAACGGGCCGGTAAGGTCCTCTGCATCAAACCAGCCACCTACGGTCATTACTGCGGGAGTAATGTTATTGAGGTGAGGCAGTAGATTTCTTTTTTGCCAGAAAGTATCGTAGTTAGGGTGATTTATTATCTGCTGCCAGAAAAAATTATCGGAATGATATTTTTCAGTAATATTTTTCAGGGGCCCCAGTTTCAGATAAAAATCATACGCGTCTTTAACAGGGGTTTTATACATCCTGTTTAGTTGTTCATCAAACCAGTCCTCTTTCGTCTGCTCTTTCTTCTGGTATCCAAAAACGGCAAAGGCTGCCGTATAACTTTCAAGATAAGCGCCCATATGGTGGAAGTCATCAAAGAAAAAATCGGATATAGGAGCCTGTGGTGAACTTGCTTTTAAAGCAGGGTGTGCATTCGGGAGGGCCGCGGCCGTATAGAAACCCGGGTAGGAAATGCCGAACATTCCTACGCGACCATTGTTGCCTTTAAGGTTTTTGATCATCCAGTCGATACTGTCCCAGGTATCTGAACTCTCGTCAATATTCTTTTTATTTTTGGGATCATTCCCCGGGATGTTAGGCGTCATATTATCGAAGACACCTTCACTCATGTACCTGCCCCTCACGTCCTGGAAAGCCAGAATATAACCATCTTCCACCAGGTATTTTGAGGGGTGACCAAACGTTTTATAGTCACCATAGTTAGAGGCATTGTAACAGGTTCTGTTTAATAAAATAGCATGAGTTTTTTGGACGTCTTTTGGCATGTACACGACGGTGAATAATTTAACGCCGTCTCTCATCGTTATCTGGTATTCAGACTTCACATAATGCGCTCGCATGTACAACGAATCTTTATTTACATTTTGGCCTATCACCATTACCGAGCTTAAAATAAGCATAGGTGTTATGATGAATGATTTCAGGGAAAAAGATGATAAAAGTGTTTTCAATTTGTTAACGTATTTTGATAAAGATAATTAAGAACCTGATTGTCATGGTGAGACCCGTTCATTTTTTTTCATCACATTATAATCTGCCGACAGCCCTTTTTTAACAGACAGGTTTTTCCAGTTTTCATTCTTTATCATCTTTCCAAGGTAAACAATCTGGCCTACGTTATAAGGGTAATGCGCCAGCTGGCGGTTGATGGCATCCACCACTGAATGAGGCTCGGTTCGAATATAGATAGTTTTGCCAAGATCGTCCCCGGTAAGTTGTTGCAGGGCATTAAACAAACATTCCCAACCCTTTTGCCATTTTTCAATTAGTTGCTGCCTGGTCAAGGGGTGAACCCCGAACTCGGTATCCCGTTCCCGCCAGGGCTTTTCCCCATCTTCCGTTAGAAAGTTTGTCCAGCGGCTGAGCATGTTTCCGCTCATATGCTGAATAATTATGGCGATGCTGTTCGATTCGGTGCCAGGCTGGAAATGAAAATCCGCTTCTTCCAATTGGCTAAAAGTTTTATCAGCTAACCCTTTATGGTCACGCAATTGTTTGATGACTGATTCCAAAAAGATTGTTTCTATAGTGTGAGACATAGATGATATTATTGTTGCATTTTTAAAGTACCTCATTGGTCTCTGCAGTAATAGCTTTATTAATAACCCAAGGCTTTAGCCCAATGTCACGTAGTTAAGGGAAAGAGGCGACTGTAAAGCAGGGGCGTTTATAGGGGCCGGGCTTGCCCCGCCCTGTTACACCAGACACATATAGTGTTTTGTAGACGTTTCGCATTAATTCCTGGCAGTTTAGTATGCAGCCAGGGCGGGGGCAAGCCTCGCCCCTACACCCCCCCCTCATACCTCGCACTAATACCCCTCTGCACTGTCATCCCCCCTTTTATCCGCCACTGCTTCGATTGTCCCATTGGCAGTAATCTTTATCACTTCCGTTCTTCCTATAGATCCCCTTACAGTGGTTTTATAGCCCATTTTCCTTAGCCCGGCAGCAATGTTCTCCGGAAAATCTTTCTCAATATAAAGCTCATCAGGTAACCACTGATGATGGAACTTGGGTTTGTTCACAGCGTCTTGCGTGCTCAGGCCAAAATCGAGTAGGTTGATGATGGTTTGAAATACCGAGGTGGTAATGGTAGTGCCTCCGGGAGTGCCGGCAACAATAACAGGTTTACCATTTTGTAGAACAATAGCCGGCGTCATAGAACTCAACATTCTTTTGCCAGGTGCTATGGCATTTGCCTCGCCGCCCACGGCGCCATACATATTGGGCACTCCTGGTTTTATACTGAAATCATCCATTTCATTATTTAAAAGAAAGCCGGCTCCACCTACCACTGTTTTGCTTCCATACCCGCCATTGAGAGTGAACGTTACCGCTACTGCGTTGCCTTCCTTATCGTACACACTTAAATGCGTAGTTTCTTCACTTTCAGGATTTACAGTTCCTGATTGAATGTCTGTACTGTTGCCGGCTTTTTCCGGGTTGTAAAGTTTCATACGCTCCTTTATATAAGCATCACTGGTTAATGTTTTGATGGGAACCTTTACAAAATCCACGTCTCCCAGGTATTTGGCCCGGTCGGCATAGGCCAGGCGTTCGATTTCTGTCATTAAGTGAACGGCTTGCAATGACTGAAACCCATAGGATTTCAACGGTTGCGTAGCAGCCATCTTCAGCATCATGGGTAATAAAATGCCACCGCTACTGGGCAGGGGCATCGTTACAATCTGGTAATCTTTGTAAGGAAAAACCACCGGTTCCCGTGTCGCGGCCTGGTAAGTCTTCAGATCTTCCAGGCTGATGATGCCGTTTCCCCTTTTCATTTCAGCCACTATCAGATTAGCGGTTTCCCCTTCATAAAAGCCTTTCTGTCCACTATCCCGTATCCTTATTAATGTTTTGGCCAGGTCTTTTTGAATCAGGGTGTCACCTTCTTTCCATCCACCTTCTTTTACAAATACGGGCATCACTGTATTGTGCTTTCTGAAGGCTGTTTGGGAATTGTTCAACCCGCCGGCTTCACCTTTGGTTATTACATACCCTTTTTCAGCAAGGTCAATGGCCGGTTGGATTAATTTATTAAATGCGAGTTTGCCATATTTTGCTGCGGCAAATAGACCGGCTACTGTACCCGGCACCCCAGCCGCCAGATGTCCATCCTGGCTTAGACTGGTCTGCGCATTGCCATTGCTGTCGAGATACATGTCACGGGATGATTTTCCCGGGGCTTTTTCGCGAAAATCGATGGTGATGTTATTGCCATTTTTAAGGTGTCCTACGAAAAAACCACCGCCGCCAATATTTCCCGCACCCGGGTAAACAACTGCCAGGGCCAGTTGCGTAGCAATAGCGGCATCTATGGCATTGCCGCCTTGTTTGAGCATTAAAACCCCGGCCTTGCTAGCTAATACATGAGCCGAGACAACTGCCCCATTTTTACACTGAACATTTTTTTGAATAGTATACGAATAAGGATTTATTTCATCTTTCAAAGCAGCTTTCCGCTGACTAAAACAATCTAAACAGATAATAATTCCACCCAGGAAAAATAAAAACAATTTTGTCATGACGTTTGCGGTCTATTTTATTTAAAATTAAGTAAGTAGTCGTTATTTATATTGTTTTTTATGATATGGTAAAAATTAAAACTTATCAATCACGGCTAATCTCTCAACTTTTGCTCGCTGCTTATGTAATGAAATTGTAAAACTAAACGGAGGATATATGACGAAACGTACCGGCAAATTGTGTATGAGTGGATTTACTATTATGATGCTGCTATTTTCTCAGGCAGCATTTTCTCAAACAGGCACTATTAAAGGGAATGTAAAAGATGCATCGGGCGCTCCTTTAAGCAGCGCTTCCGTAGCTTTGGAAGGTAAAAAAGCAGGCACCACCACAGATGCCAATGGCGCTTACCTGATAAAAGTGCAACCTGGATCTTATACTGTTGTAGTCTCATTTGTGGGTCAAACTTCCCAAACAGCACAAGTGACCGTTGAAGCAGGCGCCACTGTTGAAAAAGATTTCAGCTTAACGGAGATGGCCGACCTGGGCGGAGTGCTGGTAGTTGGCTCCCGGAGCAGGTTACAGCGCAGTAAACTATCTACACCGGTTCCGGTGGATATCATTAACACCCGCGAGATCAAGAGTTTTGCCCAGACTGACATAACGCAGCTGCTTACTTATGTGGCTCCTTCTTTTCAATCAGCCAGGCAAACTGTTTCCGATGGAACCGATCATATTGACCCGGCGGGGTTAAGAGGGTTAGGTCCTGACCAGACACTGGTGCTGGTAAATGGCAAAAGAAGGCATAACACCGCGCTGGTGAATATTAACGGAACAGTCGGCAGGGGTTCGGTAGGCACTGACCTGAATGCGATTCCTACGGCAGCTATTGAAAGGATTGAGGTTTTGCGGGATGGTGCCGCGGCTCAGTATGGCTCGGATGCTATTGCAGGAGTAATAAATATCGTTTTGAAGAAAAATTATAAGGGTTTTAATATTTCTGCCATGACGGGTGAAAATTTCACTAAGATGCCCTACAATGGCGCCGTTAAAATTAATGACGGGTTGACGCACCAGGTCGATTTTTCTGCAGGTCTTGCCAACAAAAAAGGTGCTTATGTGAATATTAGTGGTCAATTCCTAAGCAGGGACCGGAGTAACCGCAGCGGTAATGACAACATTCCCCTGGTTTATTATGGTAATGCCGGGGGTTTCCCAACCGCTCCATTAGGGATTAATGCGGTCGATTATCGTAGATATCTAATTGATCTTGATAAATCATATGCTGCTCAGCGCGGATACGACCGCCATAACATTATTGCAGGAAATTCGGCGGCAGTAAATACAGGTGTTTTTATAAATGCTGCTTTACCGGTAAGCGCTAAATCTTCCTTTTACCTGACAACGGGTGGTTCTCACAGGAATGGTGATGCCGCAGGGTTCAGTCGTAATCCTAATTCTATGGCACAACAACCGGTACTGGCCAATGGCACCCGGTATTATATGGATGGCTTTCTACCCGAGATACATACGAAAATTGATGACATCTCCCTAATCACAGGTTTTAAATCGGAATTTGGCGGATGGGATTTTGATCTTAGTAATACGTTGGGTCAGAACACGATAAAATATAACATCGAAAACACTGGTAATGCCTCATTGCCTGCTACCAACTCCGTACAAACAAAATTTGATGCGGGTAAATTGATGTTTTTACAAAATACCGTAAACGCCGATCTGTCGAAAGGATTCACGTTCGCTAATAAAAACTCACTTAATATCGCTTTTGGAGGAGAATACCGGTACGAGAATTTTCAAATAAAAAAAGGAGAATTAAACTCTTATACAAATGGAGGGCGAATAGCCACCTTCGATTCAATCCCGCCCTTCCCCGGAACAACGGCTTATACAAAACTACCTACGGCTGGTACGCTTTCAGGATCACAGGTATTCCCGGGTTTTCAACCTACGGATGCCATCAATGCGCAAAGGAGTGTAATTGCCGGGTATCTTGACCTGGAGTATACGCTTGGCAAACTACTATTAGGCGCCGCCGGTCGTTATGAAGTATATAAAGAAACCGGCTTCAGTAATCATGGAACAGGATTTAAACTGACCGCCAAATATGATTTCACTCCTGATATTGGTGTAAGGGCATCTGCCAATACAGGCTTCAGGGCGCCATCGCTTCACCAGCGGTACTTCCAGAATACGTCTACCCAGTTTGTAGGAGGCCTTCCTTCACAGTCTCTAACGGCTAACAACAGTAACCCTATTGTTCGTAATGCTTTTGGTATCGATGAACTGAAACCGGAAAAATCGTATAGTTATACCGCAGGCCTGGTGGGTAAAGTTGGACAATCATTTACGTTTACTGTTGACGGTTATTTTATTCATATAGACGATCGCATCGTACTATCAACCGCGTTTAACAGGTCAAACCCGGTAGCTACTCCCATTTTTACAGCTAATAATGTAGATGTTTCTGTAAATGCGTTGCAATTCTGGACAAATGCCATCAATACAGAAACGAAGGGAGTTGATATTGTACTCACGAATCGCTGGAAGTTAGGCGCAGGTAATGCTTTGATATCGCTAGCCACCAACTTTAATCAAACAGATGTGGTGGGCGGCATAAATACTAATTCGGCCATTGATGCACCTGGAAATAACCCTGGTAAAGCAGACAATACGAAAAATCCCGCCAACGATTTAAGTAATGTTCTTTTCGACCGCCAGCAACGCGCAAGGGTAGAGGATGGCTCACCAAAGAGTAAAATAAACCTCACACTATCTTACGGTTTGCCAAAATGGGATTTCCTGGTAAGAGCAGTTCGTTTCGGGGAAACGAAATTTTTGAATAATGTGGATCCTTCGGCCAGGATGGCAAGCGGTCTTTATTGGAACGATGTAGGCCTTGGTACCGATCAAACTTTTAGTGCCAAGATCACTACTGATGTAGTGGTGACCTATAAGTTTTTAGCTGGTTTGTCGTTAGCCATCGGTGCCAATAATTTATTGGATACCTATCCTGACAGGATTTTTATTGATCCAAGAAATGATCCACAGACCGTTTATACCAACCCTGTGGCATCGACTGACCCTAATAAGACTCCGGGTGGCTATGGTGCAGGCAGAGATGCTTCTAACAGGGGCCGGTTCCTGTTTACCACCAGCCAGTTTGGATTTAACGGACGTTTTCTTTTCGCACGGCTGAATATTGATATCGGGCAACTGGTAAAGAAATAATTTCCGGAGCAAACCAATAAGGTTTGAGCCCCAGGTGCCGTCACTTAAATGCAGACCTTTTAGTTTTTTGATGGAGATCTGGTTAGTAGTATCCTGAATGAAAGCAGCACCTTCGATGGGCTGCTTTCTTTTGTTTCTTACATTCGCTGACAGTCTTCTAAAAAATGAGAAATTTTTTTGTATTCTTTTTAATTTTCTTTTACGCTTTGCCCGTTTTATCGCAGGTGCAATCCCCCGATCAATTTCTTGGATATAAGACCGGCAGCAGGTTCACTCCACACTGGAAACTGGTAAGCTATTTTAATTATGTGGCACAGCAGTTACCCACTATCGTTAAAATGGAACAATATGGTCTTACGAATGAAGGCAGGCCCCTGATCTTGTGCTATATCGCCTCGGCAGAAAATAGCAACCACCTGGAAGCTATCCGGAAAAATAATTTGCGGTTGGCAAACCTTTCATCAGATAAAATGGCAGCCAGTGAAAATACGCCGGCCATTGTTTGGCTGAGTTACAATGTTCATGGAAGCGAGGCATCTTCGTCGGAAGCTTCTATGCTTACTTTATTTGCTTTGGTAGATCCTGCTAATAACAAAACGAAAGAGTGGCTAAAAAATACGGTGGTAATCATTGATCCCTGCATTAACCCGGATGGGCGTGACCGTTATGTAAACTGGTTTAATTCTATGGTTGGATCAAGCGTTAACCCCGATCCGCAGGCACGGGAACATCGCGAACCATGGCCAGGAGGTAGAACCAACCATTACAATTTTGATCTAAACAGGGACTGGGCCTGGCAAACACAGATTGAATCGCAACAAAGACTAAAAAAATATAATGAGTGGCTGCCACAGGTTCACGTAGATTTTCATGAACAAAGTTATAATGCCCCTTATTATTTCGCACCTGCCGCACAGCCTTACCATGAAGTAATAACTCCATGGCAACGGGATTTTCAATTATTGATTGGTAAGAATAATGCAAAATATTTTGACCAGAACGGCTGGTTATATTTTACCAGGGGTGGAGGATTCGATTTGTTCTATCCAGGTTACGGTGATACCTATCCTACATATCACGGTGCCATTGGCATGACCTATGAACAGGGTGGCGGCGGCGCCGGTGGCCTGGGTATAATTAACGCAGATGGAGATACGCTAACGCTGACCGATAGGGTAGAACATCATTTTACCACAGGTCTTTCCACTATTGAAATAACCTCCCAGTATGCGTCAAGGCTGATAACTGAATTTCATAAATTTTATAATGATGCTGTAACTAATTCCGTGGGTGAATATAAATCTTTTATCATCAAGCGCCGGTCTACTAATACTGACCTGCAGGCTGTTTTAAGCCGGTATCTCATCAATAACGGAATTAGTTATGGCGTTGCCCGATCTGCTGGCAGTTACAAAGGTTTTAATTATACTACCGGTAAGGAAGAAACTGTTACTGTAGATAAACAAGACCTGGTAATAACCGCTTACCAGCCGGCTTCCGCTATGCTTAAGGTTTTATTCGAGCCCAGATCCAGGCAGGGGGAAGTAACCTCGCGACCGTATGATATTACTGCATGGTCGTTGCCTTATGCTCTTGGCCTGGAAGCATATGCTATCAGGGAAAGAATCTTACCAGCAGCCGCTCCGATTATCAATGATTCCTTTGCCCTTCCATCTCAACTCAAAAATGCGTATGCTTATATCATTCCCTGGAAAAACCTTTCTTCCGCAAAGGTGTTGGCAAGGTTACTTAAAGCGGGTGTACGTGTACGTTATGAAGATCAGCCTTTCAGCATGGGTGGAAAGGAATATGATGCCGGTACCCTGATTGTAACGAAAACGGCCAATTCAAAATTTGGAGATAATCTTTACGAAATGATTTACCAGGCAGCCTATGAAAAAAAAGATTTTCACTTTGTTATAGAACCCGTTACAACTGGTTTTGTTGATAAGGGCGGAGATCTTGGTAGTAACATGGTCCGCTTAATAAAGACTCCTAAAATAGCATTACTTACCGGGGAAGGCACCGATGCAAATGCAGCTGGTTCCCTGTGGTTTTTCTTTGAGAAGGAATTGGAATATCCCGTTACCTTAATAAACGCAAACGATATGGCCAGGGTAGATATGAGGCAGTACAATGTGCTGATCATGCCCGATGCAAACAGCTATCATTTTTTGGTTGAAAGAACCATAAATGAACAATTAAAATCCTGGGTGCGGCAGGGTGGTAAGCTGATTGCTTTACAGGGAGCCGTGGAAAACCTGGCCGATGCCGACTGGGGATTAAAAAACAAGTTGGATACAGATAAAAGAAGAAAAGAAATAGAAGAAGATTCCCTGTCTTACAATACGGTTAAGAAGTATGGCAACCGGGGAAAAGAAGATTTATTAACGCTTAATTCCGGCACCATATATAAAGTTGAGCTGGATAATTCTCATCCGCTGGCTTATGGATATCCTGATTATTATTTTACGCTCAAGCAGGATGATGAGGTGTACGAGTTTATTAAAGAAGGGGGCTGGAACGTAGGGATATTAAAAAAAGATAACTATATAAGCGGTTTCCTCGGCAGTAAAGCGCAGGAGAAACTGAAAGATGGATTACTATTTGGCGTACAGGATATGGGAAGAGGCAGCGTTGTTTACCTTGCCGATGATGTGCTGTTCAGGAATTTCTGGGAAAATGGCAAGTTATTATTCTGTAATGCGGTGTTTATGGTGGGACAGTGAATAGGTATGAGGTATGAGGTTTCGATCAGCGGCGCCGATCTCAACCGTATAAATGACAATTTTGATGCGCGGCCATTGTAGGAGCGGGGCTTGCCCCCGCCCTGTTACACCGGATACGTGTTGTATTTTGTCGAAGTCTCCCATAAATATACAGGCAGATTCGTATGCAGTCAGGGCGGGGGCAAAACCTGCCCCTACAAACGCCCCTACATTTTAGTCAGGCATTGGATCATAACTCTGTTTATTGGCGGATGTTATATAGTAGGTATGAGGTATTAGGAAGACAGCTTCGATTCGATATCAACCGTGAATCTATATTGCTTTATTAATAACCCAAGGCTTCAGCCTTGGGCTACAGGCAGACTTACGATGGGCTTTAGCCCAGGTTTCTCGCCAGTATTAGCGCTATATAAGGCAGTCAGCGCTTGGGCTAAAGCCCAAAATGCATTCTTCTTAACCCCGGCATAAATGCCGGGGTTATTTAAAACCGTATCTGCCTCATCTTTTATGTAACCAAAAATTTGCCTGTTGAAAATGAAAGAATTCAAATTTTTAAAAGTTATTTAAATGGTGATATTGGCCCGCTAATCGATTACTCACACCTCGTATCTCATACCTCTCACCCATTTTCCATTATGTGATGAAATGAATTTGTATTATATTCATGGCAAACTAAATTATATGGACAGTCAACCATTTCGAGACGATATAACAAGCGGACAACAACCGGTTTACCAACCAACGAGTGATGAAAAGACCATGGCCATCCTGGCGCATGTTCTAACATTTGTGTGTTCTTTTATTGCCCCATTGATCATTTATCTTATTAAAAAAGATGAATCTAAATATGTGGCAGCCCAGGCAAAGGAATCCCTGAATTTTCAAATAACACTCATTATTGCTATTTTTGCTTTATTCATTACAGTGATAGGAATACTTTTAATTTGGCCCCTTTGTATTGTGGGTTATATTTTTGTTATTATAGCAACTATTAAAGCAAGCGAAGGAAAGATATATCGTTATCCCTTGTGTATCAGGTTTATTAAATAACTATCAGCTGTCAGCTTTCAGGTATCTGCTTTTGTCATCACAGATCATAACAGCAAATTCGATCAATAAATAATTAGTTTATTATTCTTCCTGATAGCTGACAGCTGATACCTGATAGCCTATAGCTACAAGTTTTTCTCCATTATGTAATGAGGGATAGTGAGTTCTTTAAATTCTTCTCCACTTACTTTATATCCTAATCTTTCATAAAACCCCAGGGCAGTTTTACGGGCATGCATGGTCAGTTTCCTGTAACCACGGTCACGGGCTATGTTTTCAGCAAATATCATGAGGGCTCTTCCAATACCTTTACCCTGTAAGCTATTTAATACCGCCATTTGTCGCAACCGACAGCTTCTGTCTCCTTCATTCACCAGCATACAACACCCCAGCATCTTTTCTTCTTCAAAGGCCGCTATCAGTATTTCATTTTTTTCTATTTCCAATTCATCTTCAGAAAATTTCAAGCCGAGGGGTTTGCGTAAAATTTCAGTACGCAAATGCACCATTTGTTTATATTCTTTACTACCATGATCTATTATTTTTAATGCCATGCAGTCGGATTTTGGAATTTATAGAAGTCGAATTTACAAAATATCGCAAATACTTTAAAGAAATAGTTGGTTGCAGAACTTTGTTATAAGTGGCCGTTGATTAAGATTATAGGCACATTGTTTATATAATTTTGTAAGATGCATGAAATTGGGCACCCCCAATGACCATTTTGCGACTTAAATCTATATTTAAAATAAAAACATGTTCCTGATTGCTTTTAAGTCAAAAATTATATTTTTGCAGCCGTAACTAAACTTTACTAAAATGTCAGACATAGCAACAAGAGTTAAAAAGATCATTGTTGATAAGTTAGGAGTGGATGAAGCTGAAGTAACCAGCGAAGCTTCATTTACAAACGATCTGGGTGCCGACTCTTTGGACACCGTAGAACTAATAATGGAATTTGAAAAGGAGTTCAACATTTCTATTCCCGACGAACAGGCAGAAACCATTACAACCGTAGGTCAGGCTGTTGCTTATCTAGAAGAACATGCTAAGTAAACGGGAATTCCGTATATAGGCAATATCTTTCAATCCGCCTTTCGAAAGCATTCTCGCCCAGAAGGCGGATTTATCACATAATAAATTCATGGAAGCCATATGGAATTGAAGCGAGTTGTAGTAACCGGTATGGGCGCCTTAACACCGCTGGGCAATAATATAAACGATTACTGGAACGGGTTGATAAACGGAGTTTCTGGAGCAGATTTTATAAAAGGATTTGATGCCACTAAATTCAAAACCCGGTTTGCCTGCGAATTAAAAAGTTTTGAGCCAACGGATTTCATGGATAGAAAGGAAGCTCGTAAAATTGACCGCTACAGCCAAATTGCTTTGGTAGCCAGTGAGGAGGCGGTAAAAGATGCTGGCATTACCAGGGATAATGTGAATCCCGACAGGGTGGGTGTTATCTTTGCAAGTGGAATCGGTGGTCTTATTACTTTCCAGGAAGAAGTCATGAACTTCGCAAAAGGTGATGGCACTCCTCGTTTTAATCCGTTTTTTATTCCGAAAATGATTCTTGACATCGCCGCAGGCCAAATTTCTATGAGGCATGGATTCAGGGGACCTAACTATGCGGTGGTTAGCGCCTGCGCTTCTTCTACCAATGCTATTATAGATGCTTTTAATACCATTCGGATGGGTAAATCTGATATCATATTGAGCGGAGGAAGCGAGAGTGTTATCAGGGAAGCGGGCGTAGGTGGCTTCAATGCCATGAAAGCGTTAAGCGAAAGAAATGACGACCCTCAAACTGCCAGCCGCCCGTACGACAAACACCGGGACGGTTTTGTAATTGGCGAAGGAGCGGGTGTGTTAGTACTGGAGGAACTGGAACATGCCCTTACAAGAGGAGCAAGAATATATTGTGAAATCGCAGGTGGGGGCGCAACAGCAGACGCTTATCATATTACTGCGCCCCATCCCAATGGCCTTGGTGCCCAGAACGTGATGATCGCGGCTCTTAGCGATGCCGGTCTTAAACCAGAGGACATAGATTATATAAACACCCATGGAACTTCTACTCCACTGGGTGATGGTGCAGAATTGAAAGCCATCTCCGTGGTATTTGGTGAACAAGCGTATAAGCTAAATATCAGTTCCACAAAATCCATGACTGGGCATTGCCTGGGTGCTGCCGGTGTTATTGAGACGATCGCCTGTATTACGAGTGTAATAACTGGCGTTGTGCCACCGACTATCAACCATTTTACTGACGACCCGGAGCTGGATTCGAAATTGAATTTTACGTTTAATAAGGCCCAGCAAAGGCCCGTTCGTGCAGCGCTGAGTAATACTTTTGGTTTTGGTGGCCACAATGCTGCCGTAATCGTGAAAGAATACCTGTCTTAAGGTTTATAAAAAGATAAATAAACGTATTCGTAGGAACGCGATTTAACGCCGCCCTGCCATCAACCTGCAAATCGGCCAGGGTGGGATAAGCTCCGCACCTACAAAATTCATCGCATAATTAGATTTTCTTGCTTCCATGATTTAATTTTATGCAAAAAAAACGTAGCTTTCATTGTGGGTTTGTTAGATCAATTTTTTAGAGGCTCTACAAAGGTTCCTTCTTATAAGAAACAACTGCGTAATGTACTAGGTTTTACACCTGGTTCTATTTCTTTGTATAAGACTGCTTTAACGCATCGTTCTGTGCGTGATGCCGCCGCCGAGAATAATGAAAGGCTCGAGTATCTCGGTGACGCTATCTTAAGTGGTATAGTGGCGGATTTCCTGTTCAAAAAATATCCCTATAAAGAAGAAGGGTTTTTAACGGAGATGCGCAGTAAAATGGTGAATCGCACCACTTTAAACGATATCGCTATAAAAATGGGGATGCGGAAGATATGCAATTTCAACAAGTTTGATAGTTCGTTAAAGATGAGCCAGATATTTGGCAATACACTCGAAGCGGTAGTTGGCGCTATTTACCTGGATAAAGGATTTGTTAAAACCAGGAAATGGATATTGGAGCGGATCATACTTCCTTACCTGTTTATGGACGACCTCGAAAACCTGGAGATCAATCATAAAAATAAACTCTATGGCTGGGCAAACAAAAAAGGAAAAATTCTTGAATTCGAAACCCTGGAAGAAAAAATCGAGAACGGCCGCCGGCTTTTTACCGTAGGAGCAGTGGTGAACGGTCAATTAATCGCCCAGGGAAAAGCCTATAATAAAAAGGATGCCAGCCAGATTGCCGCCCAGATAGCCGTTGATAAATTAGGGTTGGGCAAAGAAGCCGATATTGCAACCGATCCTTAGGTCGGAAAGCTGATATCAATTTCATACTATAAAAGTAATATTTCAATTTTTACATTTTGGTCCCAAACCCCGGGGTAACATTATTCGTCGAATTTATATAACCTCTCGGCGTTTTAAAAACTAACCATAGCTTTTCTACTATCATGTCACCCTTTCAAGGTTGTTTTAACCCATGTATCAGCATTACCTGATTGCTGACGACTGACTGCGGTTTCTCAACCAATTGATCTAATTTCGTGTTATACAACAAAGCGGATTGATCATGAAAATTCCTGTGTACCTGGATAATAATGCCACAACACCCTGTGATCCGAGGGTGGTGGAAGCCATGTTACCCTACTTTACAGAAAATTTCGGTAATGCTGCCAGCAGGAGCCACCAGTTTGGCTGGATAGCGGAAGAAGCAGTGGATCTGGCGCGGGAACAGGTGGCTACATTGATAGGTGCAGATCCTAAAGAAATCATTTTTACGTCAGGCGCTACAGAGGGTAATAACCTGGCGATCAAAGGAATCTTTGAAATGTACGCCGGCAAAGGCAATCATATCATTACGGTTAATACGGAGCATAAGGCTGTGTTGGATACCTGCAAACATTTAGAGAAAATGGGCGCCGGTATAACTTATCTGCAGGTAAAAGAAGATGGCAGAATTGACCTTGATGAACTGGAAGCTGCTATCAAACCCGGAACCATCCTTATTTCCATTATGTATGCGAATAATGAGATTGGAACCATTCAACCCATAAAAGAGATAAGTATCATAGCGCGCCGGCATGGCGTTATTTTTTTTACGGATGCTACCCAGGCGATTGGAAAAATTCCGGTGGATGTAAATAGAGACGGAATTGACCTGATGGCTTTTTCGGCGCACAAGTTTTACGGTCCCAAGGGTATTGGGGCATTATTTGTAAGGCGTAAAAATCCCCGGGTAAGGATAACTGCCCAGTTAGATGGTGGTGGTCACGAAAGAGGAATGCGGAGCGGAACACTGAATGTTCCGGCTATTGTAGGTTTTGGAAAAGCATGTGCTTTATGTAACAGTGAAATGGAAGCGGAGGCGGAAAGATTAAAAGTACTACGTGATAAATTGGAAAATGCTTTGCTCCAGCTGGAAGAAACTACTGTAAACGGAAGTGTCGAATACCGCCTTCCCCAATTGTCGAATATGTCCTTTAATTTTGTGGAGGGTGAGGGTTTGATGATGGGGTTTAATAAAAATGTGGCAGTTTCGTCGGGTTCTGCCTGTACATCGGCATCCCTTGAACCGTCGTATGTACTAAAGGCCCTTGGTTTGAAAGATGATCTTGCTCATTCTTCCATCCGGTTTGGGCTAGGTAGATTTACCAGTGAGGAAGAGATAGATTTTGCAATTGAACAGGTGAAAACGACTGTAGTGAGACTGAGAGAAACAAGTCCCTTGTGGGAGATGAGGTTTGAGGTATGAGCAGTCTTACCCAAGATAAATTTTTACAAACTGATGGCCAAATGGTGGGCAGAACCTAAATAATTAAAATTATGATTTACGTTAGTGATAAAGCAAAAGAAAAAGTGGAACGCCTCATGAAGGAGGCTGCTGTTGGAAATAATGAGTATTTCCTGCGGGTTTCGGTGGTGGGAGGCGGTTGTTCGGGATTGAGCTATAAACTCGATTTCGACAACGAGCAAAAACCAATGGACCAGGTTTTTGAGGACAATGGGCTAAAAGTAGTTACAGACTTAAAAAGTTTCCTGTACCTGGTAAATACCACGCTGGACTTTAGTGATGGACTTAGTGGAAAGGGGTTTTATTTCAGTAATCCAAACGCAAGCCGCAGTTGTGGATGCGGAGAAAGCTTTGCTGTTTAAGGTTTTTAGCCAGGGAGGTACGAAGAAACAAAGGAGAATTTACATTCGTAATTAATCTAATCCTTCGAGTTTTTTTGTGCCTTAGTGCTCCCGGAGCATAAAAAAGAAGATCCCGTATTAAACGGGATCTTCATGCAGTTGGTTTCGGTTATTAATTGAAGCCTAACCGTATTTTCTTCGGAAAGGAAAGGTTTGAAAACGAAATCAGAAATCTGGGCTATTGATGAGGTAAACCTAAATATTCAATTTTTAAACGCTCCTATATACAGACAAAGACTTATTTCAATATGCTGCATGCCCTCATGGAATATTTTTTAATTAATTTTAAATAGGCGATGTCTCGTTATGAAAGTGCAAATCTTCATTTTCTCTGCCTTATATCTCTTATTTTTGAAACATGTGGCCAATTTGTATTAAAGAGTTCAGGCAGTTTTTTAGTAACCTAACCGGTTTATTGGCTATTATTTTTTTTTTATTGATTAATGGATTGATGCTGTTTGTTTTACCTGATTCGAGCATTTTTGAATTTGGGTACGCAAACCTTGACAAATTCTTCAGTCTTTCGCCCTGGATATTATTATTGCTGATACCCGCGATCACCATGCGCAGTTTTTCTGAAGAATTCAGGGCAGGTACCTACGAAATTTTGCAAACAAGGCCATTGCGTCGTTGGGAAATAATAAATGGTAAATTCCTGGGATCCCTGTTAGTGGTTATTATAGCCTTGATTCCAACCATCCTTTATGTATTTTCTGTAAACGCTTTATCGGAAAATGGCGAAATAGACCTGGGGGGCATAGTAGGGTCCTACATCGGGTTATTTTTTTTAGCCGGGGTATTTACAGCGATCGGCATATTTTGCAGCAGCTTTACGAATAATGCGGTGATGGCCTTTATTATATGCGCCGCTGCCTGTATTTTGTTATATATTGGTTTTGAAGCTATTAGCAAAATTTCTGTATTTAGTGCAGGTCCTGATTATTATATCGAAATGCTGGGAATTGATTTTCATTATCGCAGCATCAGCCGGGGAGTTCTAGACAGCAGGGATCTGATCTATTTCCTTAGTATCATCGTTTTATTTTTGTTTTTTACGCATCGCAACCTTGTTCGTCGTTAAAGGTAAATATCCTGATGAAGAAAATAATTAACTCGAAATATGGATGGATATGGTTGCTGATTATACTGGCGGCAATAAATTTACTGGCGTCCGTCATTCATTCACGCCTGGATCTTACACAGGAAAAAAGATATACTATATCGCAACCTACCAGGAAATTATTACGTAACCTGGAGGAACCTGTTACCATCACCTTATTTCTTAATGGTGATATGCCGGCCGGGTTTAAGAAACTGGCCAATAGCGCTTCGGAAATGTTACAGGAGTTCAAAGAAATTGGCAGATCTAACATTCAATACAAGTTTGAAAGACCTGGTGAGGGGATGAGCGATTCTTTAAAACAGGCTTTCCTGGACTCTTTAAATCGTTTAGGGCTGTCGCCTATGAACGTTAAGGCCCAAACCAAACAAGGTGAAGGGCAGGAAGAACGATTTATATATCCAGGGGC
Source organism: Chitinophagaceae bacterium (assembly GCA_039921525.1). GTDB lineage: Bacteria > Bacteroidota > Bacteroidia > Chitinophagales > Chitinophagaceae > JADCRZ01. Next base: position 34,956 of record JBDSBP010000005.1, read on the forward strand.
TTTGTTTACCTATAAAAACAGGGCGATGGCGGTGGATTTTCTGCAGGGACAAAGTTCCGTGAATGGCATTAATTCATTAAATAACGCCGAAGCGCTGCTCGAATATAAGTTAGCCAATGCTATTCATAAAATCAGCCAGGATACTGTTCCATTGGTAGGATATTTATCCGGCAACGGAGAATCACTTTCATATGATGTATACGATCTCGTAAATACGGTGAAGGCAAATTACAATTTCAAATTCCTGCCAATAGATAATGTAGCCGCTATCCCATCTATATTTAGTGTGATGCTGGTTGTTAAACCCACTGAACGATTTTCAGATCAGCAAAAATTAAAGTTGGACCAGTATGTAATGAATGGTGGAAAAGTGATCTGGATGATCGATAACCTGTATGCAGAATACGACAGCCTGCAACGGGCGCAGAACGATTTCATTGCTTTTGATAGAAATCTTAACCTGGAGGACCAGCTTTTCAAGTATGGGGCCAGAATTAATTTAGACCTTGTTGAAGATTTGAATTGCGATAAAATGCCTTCTGTTATCGGAACCGTAGGAGGCAAACCGCAGATAGAACTAGTGGATTGGAATTATTTTCCTTTATTAAGTAATACCAACGGTCATCCCATCGCTAAAAATCTTGATTACATAGTTTCGCAGTTTCCGAACTCTATTGATACGGTTAAAGCCACGGGTATTAAAAAAACATTTTTATTGACAACATCTCCTTATGCGAAGATATTGTCGAGTCCGGCGCGTGTTTCGTGGAAAACCGTACAAAACCAGGAGGATTACAATTCGTTTACCAAGAGTAATGTTCCGGTTGCAGTGTTGCTGGAAGGTAAATTCTCTTCTGTATTTACCAACCGCATATCTTCCGCCATGAAAGATTCGCTTGCCTTTTATCATCAGCCTTTTATCCCGGTTAATAACGCAGATAATAAAATGATCATCATATCAGACGGCGATATAGCCCTGAATGCGGTTTCGCAAAAGGATGGGCCTCTGCCAATGGGTAAAAATATGTTTACCGGTTATCAATATGCCAATAAAGAATTTATATTGAATTGCATTGAGTATATGACTGATAATTCCGGCATATTGGAAACAAGAAGCAAAGATTATACATTGCGGCTGATTGATAAAAAGAAACTGGAGGAAGGAAAAACAACCTGGCAGGTTATAAATATTGTTTTACCTATTGCCTTGATTATTTTAGCAGGAATTATTTACCAGTTCATACGCAAAAGAAAATATGGTGGGCAATCGTAGCAACCACGGAGGCACGAAGACACGGTGAAACACGAGTTATTTTATTCATTGATGAAAGATACTATGTGTTTCTCTGTGGCGCAACTGCCGCCGTGGTTCTAATTCGGAATTGCAGTGTAGATTTGTTAATCATAAAAAGAGAGAATGTCATCTGATCAGTTAACTTACCTTGTTTTCGGAACAGCTTTATTGCTAGCATTAATATTAGACCTTGGTTTGTTGAGCAAAAAATCAACTACTATATCTATTAAAAAGGCTTTATTACAAACTATTCTCTGGGTTATACTTGCCTTATTATTTTTCGGCTTTCTTTTTATTGCGAAAGGACATGTCATTGCGGTGGAGTATCTCAGTGCTTACCTGATGGAATGGTCGTTAAGCATTGATAATATCTTTCTTTTTATATTGATCTTTTCTTTTTTTGGAGTTAAAGAAAAGTATTATGCAAGGGCCTTACTGATTGGCATTCTCACAGCCATCGCTTTAAGGATACTTTTCATTGCCATTGGCATTGAATTGATTTCGAGATTCCATTGGTTGTTATATGTATTTGGCGCCGTAATTCTATTTACCGGTATAAAAATGTTCTCTGCAAAAGGGGATGAGGAACAAAATCTTGCAGATAGCCGGATTTACAAGTTTCTTAAAAGATTTTTTCCCTTGACAAATGAAGAAGCCGGTGGAAAATATTCTATCTTAAAAGAAGGGAAACGATATTATACCAATATGTTTGTGGTGATAATTATGCTGGCTACCACTGATATCATTTTTGCACTGGATTCTATACCTGCGGTTTTTGCCATTTCACAAAATCCCCTGGTGGTTTATACTTCAAATATTTTCGCCGTGCTAGGGCTTCGGTCATTATTTTTCCTTTTAAAAGGCGCCGTAAATAAGTTCAGATACCTGCAACAGGGCATCGCCGTTATACTTATATTTATCGGGTTAAAAATGCTGGCCGAGATTTTTGATTTCCATGTACCCATTTATATATCACTACTGGTGATACTCGTATGCATTGTTGCTTCTATACTTTACTCGATGAATAAATCAGATGAATCGGAAGACGAAAAGCAACAAAAGGGAATTAGCAGCACAAATGAAGGAAACTAATTTGTTAACAAGATAATTTTACGTGAAGTATACAATTGAAGATATCGCTGTAATTATAAAAGGTGAATTCTTAACAAAACCTTCAGAAGGAATAATTGAACATTTACTTCTCGACAGCCGCAAACTTACTTTTCCTTCAACATCCTTATTTTTTACCTTAATGGGGCCACGCCGTAACGGGCACCTGTTTACTAAAGAATTGTACGAAAAAGGGGTGCGTAATTTTGTAATCTGCGACAAACTTGAGGTGGCTGAATACCCGGAAGCAAATATTATAAGTGTTAAAGATGCAATGCAGGCTTTACATGTATTAGTTGCGTATCACCGTAAACAGTTTGCCATTCCGGTAATCGGTATTACTGGCAGCAATGGAAAAACAATTGTAAAAGAATGGCTGAACCAGTTGCTGGAAGAAAAGTATACTATTGTAAGAAGTCCTAAAAGTTATAACTCACAGATAGGTGTTCCCTTAAGTGTTTGGCAGATGAACCCCTCTCATCAATTAGGAATTTTTGAAGCGGGCATTTCAGAAAGTGATGAAATGTACAAGCTGGAAAAAATTATCCAGCCAACGATTGGCATCTTCACCAATATCGGTGAAGCGCATAGCGAAGGGTTTTTAAATATCAGACAAAAGGTAAATGAAAAATTGCAGCTTTTTAAAAATGTAGATTCGCTTATTTACTGCAATGATTATCCTGCCATCAATGAAGGGATCGCTTCATACATAAAACAATTGCGTGATGGCACTACGGCCACAAAAATTAATTTCTTTACATGGAGCTCAAAGATCGATGCTACGTTGCGCGTGGTATCTGTTGTGAAGGAAACTAATCATACATCGATACACGCTCTTTTTAATCAACTGGAAATCGACATAAGAATTCCTTTTACGGATGATGCCTCGGTAGAAAATAGTATTACCTGCTGGTGTGCGTTATTATACCTGAAAATAGACCAGGAATATATCAGACAGCAATTTGAAAAACTAACACCGGTGGCTATGCGCCTGGAGTTGAATAAAGGCATCAACAATTGTACTATTATTAATGACAGTTACAGTGCCGATCTCAGTTCATTAAAAATTGCTCTTGATTTTTTAACGCATCAACAACAACATGTTAAGAAAACTATCATTCTTTCTGACATTCTTCAAAGCGGAAGAAATGAAAGGGATTTATATACTGAAATAGCGAGTTCTCTCATTCAAAAAAACATCAGTTATTTTTTTGGCATTGGTCCGCAGATATCGAAGCATTACCAGGCCTTTGAAAAGGTAACCGGTATGAGATCTATTTTCTATGTTGATATGGATGCATTTTTGAAAGAGTTCCCGCTGATTTCTTTTCATAATGAAACGATCTTGCTAAAAGGCGCCAGGATCTTTGAATTTGAACGGATCGCGCATTTGCTGGAACAGAAAGTGCACCAGACAGTTTTGGAAATTGATCAGAATGCGATACTCAATAACCTGAAGGAATACCAGAAACTATTGAGGCCAGCCACCAAAATAATGGCCATGGTGAAAGCATTTTCGTATGGTAGCGGTAGTTATGAAATAGCTAACCTGTTGCAGTTTCATAAGGTTGATTACCTGGCCGTAGCATACGCCGATGAGGGAATTGAACTTCGAAAGGCCGGAATAACATTACCTGTAATGGTGATGAATCCGGAGGAAAACACGTTCGATGCATTAACTCAATACCAACTGGAACCCGATCTTTATACGTTTAATATTCTAAACGAATTCGATTCTTTTCTTAAGAAAAAAGGCTTGAAAGATTTCCCCGTACATATAGAACTGGAAACGGGAATGAACAGGCTGGGTTTTGATTTACAGCTTCTACCCTTATTGATTGATACGTTAAAAAAGAGTTCATTCAGAATACAAAGTGTTTTTAGTCACCTCGTGGCCAGCGAAGATCCCCGCCAGGATGAGTATACCCAAACGCAGGCCCGCAATTTCTTAGGCGCCTGCCACCAGATACAAAGCGCAACTGGCTATTCTTTTATCAGGCATATTGATAATTCGGCAGGTATTTCCCGTCATCCGGATCTTCAGTTAGACATGGTTCGCCTGGGTATTGGCCTGTATGGTATTGATAGCGGCGCCTCTGGAATACTTGACCTGAAAGAGGTAACCAGCCTGAAAACAACCATTGCCCAGATAAAATATGTGAAGGAAGGTGAAACAGTAGGTTATGGAAGAAAGGGAGTTTTGTTGCGGGATTCGGTTATTGCCACTGTTCGGTTGGGCTATGCTGATGGTTATTCGAGAAGATTGGGTAATGGCAACGGTAAGATGCTGGTAAACGGTCAACTGGCGCCTGTGATCGGACAAGTTTGTATGGATATGACTATGATAGACATTACCGGCATTTCCGGTGTGGAAGAAGGAGACGATGTGATTGTTTTCGGAAAAGATCTTTCTGTTGTACAGTTAGCGGAATGGGCGGATACTATTCCTTATGAAATCATGACGGGAATTTCACAAAGGGTGAAAAGGGTTTACTATGAATGAGGGATGAGGTATGAGGTTTGAGGTTTGAGGTATATGAGGTGAAAGCTTTAATGGGTGACATTCTTTATAATAGTGAAAAAAAATACATAATTACCGTTTTCATGCTATAGCGGATTGTCGAATCAGGCATTACGGTTATATTTGGGTTTTAAAAATATAGTTTGTGAAGGCTAGAAATGTTTTCTTTTTAATTCTTATAATCATAACGATTGACCAGATTTTAAAAATCTGGATCAAAACGCACATGCCGCTGAGCTATAGCTGGGATGAATATCATACCATGCTAACGCCTTATGACAAGGGTATCCGGCCACTGGGATGGAAACGGAATTGGTTCCAGGTATATTTTGTGGAAAATGAAGGTATGGCCTGGGGATGGAAATTCGGGGGCGAAATGGGAAAGATGGCTCTCACCCTTTTCCGGTTTTTCGCGGTTATTTTTGGTGTCTTCTATATCAGGAGCATCATTCGTAAAAAATATAACAGGGGGTTTATTATTTGTACGGGTTTAATTTTCGCAGGCGCTTTAGGCAACCTGATAGATAGTCTTTTTTATGGGCTGATATTTGAAGAGAGTACGTTTACGCATGTTGCTAAAATTTTTCCTGCCAAAGGTTACGCCGGTTTCCTACATGGAAAAGTGGTGGATATGTTATATTTTCCTATCATTCAATCGCATTATCCTTCCTGGATCCCTTTTGTAGGGGATAAAGAATTTGAATTTTTCAGTCCTGTTTTCAATGTTGCCGATGCTTCTATCTCAACCGGTGTCATTGCCATTTTACTCTTTCAAAAACGCTTTTTCAAAAATCATCCCGACGCAGGTGATCACCCGGTTGTTGAAACAAACTCGAAGGTGAATGATCATATACAGGTGTCGTGAAGACGGGTATGAGGTATGAGGTATGAGGTATGAGGTATGAGGTATGAAAACCCCGACGGGGTTTTCATACCTTTTATATAACGTCCAAGTTAAGTTACTTAGATTGTAACATAGGACCAACCTGATTGTTCAAGGCTGACGGCTGATAGCTGACGGCTGATAGCT
>JBDSBP010000006.1:0-17251 GCA_039921525.1 Chitinophagaceae bacterium
TATGCTACGTTTATCCCAATTCCCCACCCCCGAGACAAGGGGGCATGTCTGCCAAAATTTCATCACTCCACATTATTACAAGCTGTAGGAGAAGGACTCGAATCTCCACGGGGCAGTTAGCTATTGCACAAAGTTCAGTGGTCGACCCTGGTCACTCCTTCATTACTGAAAAAAGTGGCTCTATGCAACGTTTATCCAAAATTCCCACCCCCGAGACAAGAGGGCATGTCTGCCAAAAATTTCATCATCCCACAATAACCTTCAGATAACTTCCGGAAAAATAACATACAATATCCACTTTTCATCGTAACCACACTGCAATATTACGGTAAAAAAGTCCATATATTATAGATTATTCAATACAATTTTAAAATTTTTAGAAATCGTTCAATAATATGTATATTACAGTAAACATTATTTAAAACACGATCCTAAATGGGTGCCAAATTGAATCTTGACAAATTGGATATGCAAATTATCCAGGAAATGATGGAAAACGCCGAGATATCTTACGCTGAATTGGGAAAAAAATTATTTGTCTCCGGGGGTACTATTCATGTACGCATTAAAAAACTACAGGAATATAGTATCGTTAAAGGCACAAGATTGGCCGTAGATCTCAAACTGCTCGGATATGACGTTATTGCTTTCATTGGAATATATCTCGAAAAAAGTTCCTTGTATGATACAGTAGCCAGGGAACTAAGAAAGATACCGGAAATCGTGCGACTTAATTACACCACAGGAAATTATAGCATGTTTGCGGAGATTGTTTGTAAAGATATCAACAAGCTGCGGTTTGTATTACATGATGAATTACAAAAAATCAAGGGAATAGAACGTACGGAAACCATTATTTCATTAGAAGAAAGTATTTCCAGGAACGTTCAGGTTATTATTGAATAATCATACTTTTACTTAGGTCAAAACTGTTACAGGATGTGTTAACTTTAATCTTTCGTCCCATTTAATCTAAAGAACCAATGAAAATATTCAGACAATTATTTTTAGCGGCTTGCGTAATACTGTTAATTGCAGTTGCGAGTTGCCAGAAAGATTCAGGCGGTGAACAAAACCTTGTGGTGGAAACACTGCCACTCGCTAACGGACATGTAGAAACACCGGCTCCCGGACCTGATTTTCCATTAAGGGTCACCGTTAAATCAGCTATGCCATCAGGCGGTGTAAAGATAGACGTAACTGCAAGGCCGGATGGAGGAACGGTAGCATTCTTCACAAGTTCAAAAACAACCAGTTCAGGTGTAACGGATTTCACCATTACACTCACCCCATCTGGAGTTATCTCTGTGGTTGATATTACTGTAACGTCTGTTTCAACATCATCTAATAAATGGAGCGGCAATTATAAGTACTCGAGGAAATAGGTATGAGGGATCAGGTTTTAGGTATGAGGTTTTAGGTATGAGGTTTGAGGAGAAAACATTTCAGCCTTCGATTTTATGTGTCCTGGGTAATTCAGTCACACCCGTTATTTTATGTTTTTTTAATAATCATTAAAAATATTAAACGTTTTAAACTAATGGCCAAAGGCCGTCAGTTTGCTCATGCCTCATACCTCATACCTCATACCTCATACCTCATACCTCATACTACTTCACATTCAATGCATCCCTTAAGCCATTGCCCAATAAATTAAATGCAAGTACCAATAACATTATTGAGAAACCCGGTGCAAGGGCCAACATTGGGTTATGTGTTATAATGAAATTGTAATTTTCTTTGATCATCAAGCCCCAACTGGGCTGCGGAGGCTGAACTCCAACTCCTAAAAAACTAAGGCCCGCTTCAATTACCATGGCGGAAGCGAAATTGGAAGCGGCTACCACTAATACGGGACCTAATATATTGGGTAAAATATGCCTGAAAATAATACGGCCGTTTGAAAATCCCAGCGCCCTTGCTGCTTCTACGTATTCCAACTCCCGAACACTTAAAACCTGGCCGCGAACAATCCGTGCTACGCTTACCCACATAGTTAATCCTACAGCGATAAACACCTGCCAAAAGCCCTTTCCTAATAATAAGGTAATGGCAAAAACCAGTAATAAAGTAGGAATACTCCAAATAATATTGATGAGCCACATGATAATATCGTCTATCCATCCCCGGAAGTAACCAGCCATAGCTCCTAAAACAATCCCGATTGTTAAAGAGATAATGATTGCTATTAATCCAACGCTTAAGCTTACCCTAATGCCCACGATTAACCTGCTTAAAATATCCCTTCCGTATTTATCCGTTCCCAACCAGGATGTCTTTGTAACAAAATAAGTTTGTAGTGGTCCCTGAAATTTATTCATTGGGAACACCATTGTTTCCTGCACGCCTTCATCAATATATTTTTCAACAAATACGGAGTCACCATTTATTTTATAACCATTTACAGGAATAAAATGAAAAGATTCCTCTTGCCCGTAAAGCAACCGTTCCATAAAATTGACTGTTGCAACAGGACCTTCTTTCCTTTCCTTCAGGTACATTTGCCGTGAACCGGGTTTTTGACCACCAATTTCAATAATCATCCTGTTAGCATTGGGGGAAGCATCGGGAGCAATTAAATAAGCGGAAAGAGCTAATAATATGGCAATGAAAATAATGAAGATGCCAAACACGGCTGCCTTATTTTTTTTCAACTTTCGCCAGGTTTGCTCTTGTATAGAATTTGTTGATGGGGTCATGTTTTCTGAAATACTGTTTATCTTATTTCACCTTCCTGCTTTTCCATTCATAACTGCCAAACTTACCCAGCCATCCAGCAATTACAGTATAAAAAATATGCAAGGGTTGTAAAAATGGGAAGTAAACCATCAGCCTGTGTTGTTTAAAAAAAACGGCTACGTTCCTGATAAAGCTATACTCCAGGATGGTTTTACCAATAAGCAAGATAAGAAAGAAAAATGACCATATCCGGTTCCATAACCCTGCTACCAGGAATACGAGCAAGCAAAGGTTGAGCAGGTAAACCATTAAGAGCACTATAAAAATTCTTTTATCATTGTATTTATCCGCCTTGCTCGCCCAGCGTATCCGTTGTTGCAGGAAAGCTTTCCAGGAACTTGCAGCCTGGGTAGTTACGATGGCAGCCGCTGCCTTCACAAAAAAGAAACGGTCGGGATACCTGGAAACGATTTTGTGCATCAACAGCATATCATCGCCGGATGCAATATCATCGATATTCTTAAATCCTCCTACTTCGTAAAAGGCTTTTTTTTCATACGTTAGATTGGCTCCATTACACATTGAATGAAATTTTACGGAAACGGAAGCGCCTGTAATACCCTGCAGTGTTAAAAAATCAACAGACTGAAAAATGGAAAGCACGGAAGACGCAGATTCAATTTTTACCGGTGCCACGATAAGTGCCGCATGAGTAAGCTCTTGATAAGCAGCCAGGCATTTAATCCAGTCGGGTGATGAAGTGCAGTCTGCATCAGTGGTTACAATCAATTCACCTTTAGCTGCGGCGACAGCAACTTCAATGGCTTTTTTCTTATATGAATTAAGCAGTTTGCCATGCGTATAGTCAGACAGGTTAATCAGTTTTACATTAATGGCAGGAAAGTTTTTTACCAATTCTTCCGTATTATCCGTTGAATGATCATTCACCACAATTATTTCTAATAATTCCAAAGGATAAGTTTGCCGGACGAGAGAATTCAGGCAGTGAAGTATATTATTTTCTTCATTACGTGCGGGAATAATAACTGTTATTTTTGTATTCCCCTTCCAACCTGTAAAATTCTTAGGACTGAATTCAGGGATATTCTTCCATGCATAATGATAATAGCCTATTAATATACCATACATCAGTAATAAGGCGACCGTTATATAAAAAAGGATAAACATGTATCGGGTATGAGGTATGAGGTATGAGGTATGAGGAAAAAACAATCAAATATAAGGTAAGTTACGAAACGCTCATGACCATTAATAACTTCATACCTCATACCTGATCTCATACAGTAAGCAACTTTGTAATTACTAAAGCATATCTTTTTTGTAACACCTGGTGGCCGGCATCTATAATATGTATCTGGCATAATGGTTCTAAGCCTTCGCTGAACTTGCCAGCTCTTTTTGATAGAATGATGCGGTCATGTTTACCATATAACATTCTTACAGGTATTTGATTTTCCCGGATGAGGATGTGCATCTTTTTAAGCCTGGGTTTAAAAGTGCGCATGCAGGTCCAGCGATGGAAAAGCTGGTCACATACATGTTCATCATTAATATAAGAGCTGATAAATTTAAAAATACTCTTATTGATTAATTTGAAACTATCTGCAATTTTTAACAGTTTTAAGAACCACCCGGGGTTATTCATCGCAACGCGAAATAATCGATTTCCTATTTTTGTTTGGGTGGCCAGCCAATACCAGAAATTTACCTTCATTCCATCTGGTGCCAATAAAATTAACTTGGAAATTCTTTCTGGTATAACCTCCAGAAGGCTCAATGCAATTCTTCCACCCATGCTAAATCCCATCATTACGAAACTTTGGTCTGTTATTCCATGTATGTTGAATAGTTCATTCACAATTAAAACTATATCTGAATTGGTGAATGCACGATCTTCTTTCCATTGTGTAGATCCATGAAATGGAAGATCTATGGCTATCATGCTGTATATATCGGGGAGGTATTCTTGTAAAAAACCAAAAGAAGCGGCGCTTTCCCCATATCCGTGCAGGCAAACTACATTAACAGAGCCTTTTCCAAAATATAAATAATGGATATCGGATCGACCATACTTTATAGAAGCAGACACCATATTTTTTGAATAATAAATCGGCTATTGACATTAAGTTACAAGGGGAACGCACCGTTATTTCTTTACGTTCCCCTGTATCTGATGCACACACATCAACTTTTTGCTTTTAAAAGCTTCAATACTTTATAAGGTATACCATTGATATCTACCTTTAAAAAATATACTCCATCAGCAATAGCCTGATGGTCCTTCAAATTCATCTTTAGTGTGTTATATCCCGCAGGAATATTTTTAAAATTTTGAACGTGTATTAATTTACCGGAAATATCGTATAAACCAGCGCTGACATTGTTATTGCCGTTGTTATTAAACAAACTGATATCAAAAGATTGCGTGAATGGATTGGGATATGTATTAATCGTAGGATTTCTCATAGTCGCAGCATTCGTATTCAAGTCGACCGGCTGCGTTGTATTGATAACTTTATTAGCGAAGCCCAATCCAGGAGATGCATTTTCGGAAAAAGCTTCATTGGGAATTAGCTGCCTTGAAAAACCCGGCCCGCTCCAATAGACCTGCATTATTTCGCCACCTGAATTTTCAAAGAAGGAAATAGCGATTGGATATGAACCTGCGGCATTAATATTTATGGATCCCGATGCAGAAAACGCAGGATGTAACCCATCATTATTTACCAGCGCATTGGCGCCAGCATTGTACTCAGTATTAAAGTATAGTTTACTACCATCATCTGAAATCAATTCAAAAATATAATTACCCGCTGTTGGAATCTTGATATACCCTTCCCAGAGAAAAGCAAAATAATCATCCCGGCTCCTCGGGCTTATATCAATGTTGGCAATGGATCCCGTTTTTGCAGGTTGCAGCGAATTAAAATCAGGAAGCCCGCTCCAGTTTCCTTCATAATACTTGTATTTAAGACCATTTCCAACTACAGAAGTGGGCTGGCTCGAAAACGCTTCATTAGGTATAGGTTGCCTGGAAAAGCCCGGCCCGCTCCAGTAAACCTGCATTACCTCACCACCTGAATTTTCAAAGAAGGAAATAGCGATGGGGTATGAACCTGCAGCATTAATATTGATGGACGCCGAGGCTGAATACGCGGGATGTAACCCGTCGTTATTAACCAATGCATTGGCGTTCGGATCATACAGGGAATTAAAGTAAAGTTTGCCGCCATCGTCTGACACAACTTCAAAAGTATAATTGCCAGGGGTTGGAATCTTAATAAAACCCTCCCAAAGAAAAGCAAAATAATCATCCCGGCTTTTTGGGCTTACGTCAACATTGGCAGTAGAACCGGATTTTGCCGGTTGCAGTTCATTAAAATTCGGAAGCGCACTCCAATTGCCTTCATAATATTTATAATTTAACCCGTTTCCAACAGTTGGTGCTGTTGAAAAAATATTTCTTTCCAGTACCCTGTTGAATAATATCCGGTGGCCGGCATTATTAAGATGAGTGCCATCTGCATCATATAAGCTAAGTAATGAATTATCAACAGGGTTAGCGATCCCGTCCCAAAAGTTAATGGCGAAAGATCCAAACTCTGAAAGTATGCGATTCTTTATCTCGGCCATTTTCATTCTTACCGGCTCTGTTCTAAAAGATTCAGGATCATTGCGCGGCTGGGATGTAGTAATATAACATGGCTTACCAGCACTGTTAGCGGTTTGTTTGATAGTTCTAAGGCAATACAATACTTCATCTATAGAAAATATATCATAACCGTTCGAAGGATAATTGATGAGGACAACATCCGGATTGCCTTGTAGCCCCTCTGTTATGTTGTTATAGGGCCTGGGACTATTTCTGTCAGCAGGTGGTGGAGTATTTGTTATAGGCATTCCCTGGTAACAATTATCACCCGCCACAGCCCGGTTATCAATAATTATGGGTGAATCATTGTCCTGGTAGAATTTCCGCAGTCTTGTTACATAACAACTGTCTACTGAAGAAGGTCCAAAAAAACAAGTAGAGGTGGATGATCCTAAAATCAATAGCTTTTTTTGTGCACCGGCATATTGTACTAAAAGCAAACTGCATATGAAAAAAAAAATGTTTTTCAGTAAAAATGTTTTCATGTAGACGATTTATCCGTTTAAAATTAGAATGAATAAAAATGGGTCTTACGTAAGGCGATCAGAATTCTTATGGAAAGATTTATTGGGAATTATTATATTTAAAGATATAATTTTTAGCATTCAAACTACTAATTGTAGTAAATACCCGCTGTTTACTCAAAATAGGCGGGGAGTTGTAAATCTAAAAAAATTTATTATCTTTGAATGGTTGTTTAACTAACTATATGCCAAACAACCAATTTAAGAAAGGTGAATTATACAGTTTTATAACAGGCAAAGCATCTACGGCAATAGCCAGGAGATTGCAGCGAAAATTCAACCAGGCAGGATTAAATCTTACAATAGAACAGTGGAGTGTATTATATCATTTGTGGAAGGAAGATGGAATCAGCCAGCAGGAATTATGCAATTCAACATTTAGAGATAAACCCAGCATAACCCGTTTGGTGGATAACCTGGAGAAATTAAACCTGGTAAAGAGAACCCCTTCAAAAAATGATCGCCGGATGAACATGATTTTGTTAACCGAAGAAGCCAGGAAACTACAGGAACAATGTATGGAGCTTGCAAACCAAACCCTCAACGAATCCCTGGAAGGTGTACCAGTGGATAAAATTGATATTTGCAAGGAAGTGCTACAAATTGTATATGATAATTTAAAGTAGTGTTAGATAAAGTTAATCCGGCTATCAGCTGTCAACTTTCAGCTATCGGGGAGAAGCACATCACACATTGAACTGCCGACAGCTGATCGCCAGTAAAATTGTTAATTAAAAAGTTGAACAGGCGTTTGTAATAACAAATATGATTTTGTCGTTTGTGTAGATCCTAATAAAATATATCATTATAAAATTATAAAGTATGAGTACCACTTCGCAGAAAAATCTCGCAGTAAATAAAGGCGCTGAGTGGCTGATCAAAGAAAGCACCGCTTTCGATACATTTATCCCTGAAGATTATAATGAAGAGCAACAGATGGTTAAAGATATGTGCCTTTCTTTTCTTGAAAATGAGGTACTGCCTGTAATTGACCGTATAGATAAATTAGAACCCGGGTTAATGCCTTCATTGATGGACAAGGCTGGTGCCCAGGGTTTGTTGTCTGTAGCTCTTCCGGAAAAATATGGTGGATTAGGGAAAGATTTCATTACTTCTACCCTGGTGAATGAAGGACTGGGCGGTGGATTTTCATTCTCCGTTGCTATCAGCGCACACACCGGTATCGGTACCTTACCTATTTTGTATTTCGGCACCGAGGCACAAAAAGAGAAGTACATCCCCAAACTTGGCAGTGGCGAGTGGAAGGGAGCTTATGGTTTAACCGAACCAAACAGCGGCAGCGATGCCCTGGGTGCAAAAACAACCGCCACATTGAGTGATGACGGAAAATATTACCTGCTCAACGGCCAGAAATGCTGGATAACCAATGGAGGGTTTGCTGACGTTTATACGGTCTTCGCCAAAGTTGACGGAGATAAATTTACCGCATTCATTATTGAAAAAGGGTTTGAAGGTTTCACACAGGGACCAGAAGAACACAAAATGGGCATCAAAGGTTCTTCTACCGTTCAGCTATACTTCCAGGATTGTAAAGTTCCCGTAGAAAATGTGCTGGGGGAAGTAGGTAAGGGCCATATCATCGCCTTTAATATTTTAAACATAGGCCGTTTAAAATTATGCGCAGCTGCAATAGGTGGTTCAAAATTGGCGGGTAATATCACATTGCAATATGCCATTCAGAGAGAACAATTTAAAACTCCGATCGCTAATTTCGGTGCTATCAAACATAAGCTGGCAGAAATAGCCATTAAGATCTGGGTATGCGAAAGTGCATTATACCGTGTGGCTAAATGGATAGATCTTAAAGAAGAAGAATTAATTAATGTCGGTAAGCCGTTTAATGAAGCCTCCCTTGGCGCTGCGGAAGAATTTGCCATTGAATGTGCGATGTTGAAAGTATATGGCAGCGAGATTATGGACTTCGTGGTAGATGAGGGTGTACAGGTGCATGGCGGAAATGGTTATAGTGATGAATACCTTATTTCCCGTGCCTATCGCGACAGTCGCATAAACAGGATCTATGAAGGTACTAATGAGATCAACCGCCTGTTAACAGTTGACATGGTATTGAAAAGAGCCATGAAAGGAAGATTGGATATTATGGGACCAGCAATGGCTGTCGCAAAGGAATTAATGAGTATTCCTGACTTTGGAAGTGGAGAAGATACTCCCTATGCGAAAGAGCAACAGGCTATCCGAAATTTTAAAAAGGCTATACTAATGGTTTCTGGTGCCGCTGTTCAAAAACTGATGGCCAAACTGGAAAGTGAACAGGAAATATTAATGAATATCGCTGATATGGCTATTGAAACTTTTAACGCAGAAAGTGCTTTGCTGCGTGCCATGAAACTCGCGGACCAACGCGGAGAAGAAGCAAGCAGCTTTGAGCTGGATATTGCTCGTACCTACTTATATGATGCGGCCGACAAGATCAATAAACATGGTAAAGACGCGGTGGCAGGATTCGCTGAAGGCGATGAATTACGCATGATGTTGTTAGGGTTAAAACGATTCACCAAGATTGATTCCTTTAACAGCAAGGAAGCCAGGAGGCGAATTACTGCGAAATTAGTCAGTGATAATAAATATCCTTCGTAGCTCTTGGTACCGGCTATCGGCTATCATCTATCAGCAGATTATTGTATGATGTGTTTCTTCCTGATAGCCGAGGGCTGATAGCAAAAGCATCAGAATTATTCTGAAAACCTTAGTAAAGTTCCTCACATGAGGAGGGAGTCCGTTCCCTGTTTATCCCGGTGTTAGCACCGGGATTTTGTTTTACAGGTGGCAGCTCATTTATAATTTCATTTACCTTCCATTTATGAAAACTGTATTTTTGGTTTGCATGATAATGCTGGCAATAACATCAACTGCACAGAATGTGAACAAGAAACCTGTCATGGTCGAAACAATCGGCAAATTACCTTTCCTTGAATATGGCTTAGGTGATGATCGCCTGGGTGGCGCTAAAATGGCATACCTTGATTCAAATATTATTTTAAAGGTAACAGATTCTGCGTTGACGGATTACAAAGTGCAGCTTTCCAAAAATCACTCCGCTTATATTGCTAAAGAAAGCACCCGAATGGTGCCGGGTAAATTGGAAATGCCTTACCATCTCTCTACCAATTGGAAAGTTTTTGGCGACTCTGCTTTCGATTATGTTACCATTAACCTGGATGAAAAATTACCTTACAGAAGCCAGCAGCAAATTTATCCCTCCCGGATCGTAGTGGATATTTTCGGCGCTACCAGTAATACTAACTGGATCACCCAACTTTCGACCAGTAAAGAAATCAAAAATGTTTATTACGAACAAACGGAGGACGATGTATTACGCGCTGTTATTGAACTAAAACATACACAGCATTGGGGACATACCCTGTATTATGATACGGTTGGAAAGCGCTTAGTGATCCGCGTTAAACGTCAACCTGTGAGTCTTGATATTAAAAAATTACGAATAGCTATCGACCCTGGTCATGGCGGTGACAACAGTGGTGCCGAAGGTATCACTTCTCACATAGTCGAAAAAAATTATACCCTGCTGATCGCAAAAGAATTGCAGGCAACACTAAAGAAAGCAGGAGTACAACATATTTTTATGACGCGGAAGAAAGACACCTCGCTCAGCATGCCGGAACGTATTGAGATGTTAAAGCGCCATAACCCCGACCTGCTTATAAGCATTCACCTCAATTCATCTTCCGTTGATTCAATAAAAGGCAGCAGCACTTATTATCGTTATATCGGATTCCGCCCATTAAGCGTGTCTGTACTTAAACAGATGCTGACTTTAAATCTGAAGGAATATGGGAATGTGGGTAGCTTTAATTTTGCATTAAGCGGACCTACTGATTACCCAAATTGTTTGGTAGAAGTAGCTTTCCTGAGTAATAAAGATGATGAGAAAAAAATTCTCAATGCAAAATTTCACAAGGCAGTGGCCGCAAAAATTTACGCAGGCATCCTCGACTGGTTGAAAGGGATGGGAAAATAAATGCTAAAAAAATGAAAGGATATTTATTAAAAGAACAAAAAATAATTATTGGCAAAGAAACGATTCTTGAAAGTGTTTCTTCTGAAAATAACTTCGAAGTAATATTCGAAGACGATACAGAAACGGGATATTTTTATGGGGCCGAAAGGAACAAAGAAACCAATGAACTCCGGGTATTAGACATGCTGCTGATTTACGATGTGGATAGCGTTGATGTGTCTGAAAGGTTGGCCACACTAGCCATTATCTGGTCTACCGACTGGATGAAATGCGGATTGATCCTCAATAATTATTGTCATGCCCTTTTTGATTTTTCTACCAATGGAGGTTATAACCGGCGTGAGTTTCCGCCTCCTAATACAATCTGGACGAAGCAAGACCGTAAACTAACAAACGAAATGATTGCCGAAATGTTTGACCATTGATTAATCTGATTTTTTTGATTCAGCAGTTGCTTCTTCGTTAATCAAATCTTTACAATAAGGTTAATCAATGGTACATTTGCGGAAATATTTATAGTAATGAGTGAAAGTAAAATTTTTATACATCATGTTTACTTCTGGCTTAACAATCCAGACAGTTCAGAAGATCGGGATCAATTGATTGAAGGAATAAAAAAACTCACCAGGGTACAATCTATCAAAACTTTTCATATAGGCAAACCCGCCGATACAAACCGTTCCGTTATCGATACTTCTTATTCTCTTTCATGGCTTCTTACTTTTGATACCAATGAAAACGAAGCAAGTTACCAAACAGATCCTATACATCTTAAATTTGTAGAAGAGTGCAAGCACCTTTGGAAAAAGGTGGTGGTATATGATACTATTGATTTGTAGGTTTTGCAGGGGGCTTGCCCCTGCCTTGAAGCCACCGGGTAGTATGCGGTTCTATTTATATGATCAGGAATTTTTGGACAGGGTATCGGAACACGGCCAGGGCGGCTGCAATCCACCCCCCTATCATAGCCAGTTTTTACACTTTCTTCAAGTCTGCGGATGCCGCTTCATCAATAAACCAATGTAATTCTCCCATGTCAGGTTTAATTATTTGAGAAGGATATAAATCCGGTTGAAAAGGCCCTTCTAAAACCAGCTTCAACGTTTCGGATTTGTTCTTTCCTGCCACAAGAAAAACAACTGATGCAGCCTTATTAACAATGGGTGCGGTTAATGATATCCGATACATACCCTGAGCCTGAAGGAAAAATGCTTTCGCCCAGGCAGTTTGCTCATGAACTATTTCTGTGCCGGGAAATAATGATAGCGTATGGCCATCATCTCCCATTCCCAGTAAAACAAGATCAAATGAATTAGAGGTCTCGTCAAAATATCTATGTAATATTTTTTCATACTCCGCTGCAGATGCCTGCGGATCGATATCCGTGCGCATCACATGAATATGTTCTGCGGGTATGGATAAGTTATCTAATAAAGTGTCGTATGCCATCTTCGCGTTGTTTCGATCGTCGGTGAAAGGAACGGCGCGCTCATCACCCCAGAAAAAATGTATCCTGGCCCAGTCGATTTTTTCACGGTAAGGAGTAGCCGCCAGAATTGTATGCAACTTTTGAGGCGTGCTACCGCCGGATAAGGCAATGGTAAAGCGATCACTCCTTAGCAACACGGATTGAATATAATCCGCCATCCAGTTAGCTACGGCTTGGCTTAATTCATCCGGGTTATTATATATATGTAGTTGCATAGATTAACAGATAAGATGGTCCATCTCAATATTTGAAATTAAAGGGGGAGCTTCCTCATAGCTCATTTCTTATAGCTCAAGCCTCTTTTTGTGAAGGCAGGGTAACCCAGTTACGTCCATCCCTGGCTATCAGGGCTTCTGCATCTTCCGGACCCCAGCTGTCAGGGGCATAATTGGGAAAGTCTACAGGTGGCCTTGCTTCCCAGACATTCAGTATAGGCATAATTACTTTCCACGCTGCTTCTACCTGGTCTGACCTCATAAATTGTGTGGGATTGCCAGTCATTACATCGAGCAATAACGTTTCGTAGGCTTCGGGTTCATTGCCTTCATAAGCATCCTGGTAACGGAACACCATATCTACCGGATTCAGTGTCATAGACTGGCCTGGCTTTTTGGCCTGGAAACGCAAACGTATTTCCATTTCAGGCTGTATACTGATTATTAGACGATTCTCGCGCCATGTTTCGGCGGCTTCAGGAGGAAAAGAATACTTGGGAGCCGGCCGGAACTGAATAGTTATGACACTTGTTTTTTGATGCAGGTGTTTTCCGGTTCTTACATAAAAGGGCACATCCTGCCATCTCCAGTTGTCTATGTGAAATTTAACTGCGCTGAAAGTGTCGAGGAGAGATTTGGGACTAACATTTTTTTCTTCCCTGTAGCCTGGCACTTTTTCCCCCTTGACCCACCCGGCCGAGTATTGTCCGCGAACAGCGTTTTCATGAACCTGTTCTGGCTTATAGTGTCTTATGGCGTTCAGAACATCTACTTTTTTATTTCTCACTTCATTGGCATCGAATGAAAGCGGCGCTTCCATGGCTACCATACAAATCAATTGCAGGATATGGTTCTGCACCATGTCTCTTAGTGACCCCGAATTTTCGTAGTAGCCACCCCTGTTTTCCACACCCACGGTTTCTGCTGCGGTTATCTGCACGTGATCGATATAATTCCGGTTCCATATCGGCTCAAATAAAGCGTTGGCAAACCTGAGTGCCAGGATGTTCTGAACGGTTTCCTTACCCAGGTAATGGTCGATTCGGTAAATCTGGTTTTCGTCGAACATCGTGCTCAGTAGCTTGTTCAATTCAATGGCGCTGTCCAGGTTGTGTCCAAAGGGCTTTTCAATAACAATACGGGTGCATTTTGTGTCGGCACAAATATTAAGCGGACCTAATTTACTTGCTATATCGGGAACCAGTTGCGGAGCAACCGCCAGGTAAAAAATTACATTAGGATGCTCGCCGAATTCCTTTTCTTTTTCTTTAACTATGTCGGCGATCTGCCCATATGCGTTTTCATCTTCCGCGTTCATGTTGAGATAACTCACATGTTTTGAATAATCTTTCCATTGGCCATTCTGCTCTCCTTTGCGCCTGGAGAATTCCTTGATGCCTTGCAGCAGGAAATCGTGATAGCTCTCATTGGTATATTGGGTTCGTCCTATGCCAACAATATCAAACTTCTCCGGCATCAATTGATCGATAAATAAATTATATAGAGCAGGTGTTAACTTACGATGATTAAGATCTCCACTACCACCAAAAATAAAGATCAACGAGGAAGGCGGACGCTTGTGAGTTTGCATAATATATCTGATTCTATAATAGTTAAAGTTGAATTAATATCATGCAAAACCCAGGACTGTCTATGCTCTTAAACCGTCCCGGATGTGCTTGTGCATGAAATACTTTATTTTTTGGGAGCCATCCACTCTGTATGATGAAAAACACCCGTTGGGTCATCAATACGCTGGTAAGTATGAGCCCCGAAATAATCGCGCTGACCCTGTATTAAATTCGTTGGCAGGTTAGCGCTCCGGTAAGCATCAAAATAACTTAAAGAAGCCATTAATGCGCCGCAGGGAAAACCGTGTTTTACGGCTTCTATAATTACTTCACGCAGTTTTTGTTCTTTTGATTTTAATAGTTCAGCAATACCATCATCGAATAATAGATTAGGTAATAATGGATCTTTTTCGAAAGCTTTGATGAATACATCCAACAAAGAAGACCTGATGATACAGCCGCCGCGCCAAACCTTTACAACCTGCGGCATTGGAATTTCCATTTCAAGCGCTTTTGAAGCTTTCTGCAGCATAGCAAGTCCCTGTACATAACTGATCAGCGTTGCAAAAAATAACGCATCATGAATTTGTTGAATGAATGCTTCTTTATCAACATCTAATTTTTTATCAGGAGCTTTGTATATAGCGGATACAGCAACCCTGTCTTCTTTAAAGGAAGAAATATTGCGCATGGTAACAGCCATATCGATGGTCGGGATAGGACTTGGAAGATCAAGAGCATCCTGCGATGTCCATTTACCGGTACCTTTTGAACCTGCTTTGTCGAGGATCATATCTATCAGCCGGTTTTTTGTTTTGTCATCATCAAACGCAAGCACTGCCGCTGTTATCTCTACCAGGTAGGAGGTCATATCGGTTTTATCCCATTTATCAAAGAGGGCCGACATTTCGTCATTGCTGAGTCCCAACCCGTTTTTCAACAAATCATAGGTTTCACTAATCAATTGCATGATGCCGTATTCGATGCCATTATGAACCATTTTAACGTAATGACCGGCAGCATGTTTACCCAAATAGGCAACGCAGGGAACGTCATTAACCTTTGCAGCAACGGCTTCCAGTAACGGTTTTAAAAAAGTGTAGGCTTCTTCTTCGCCGCCTGGCATTATGCTGGGGCCGGTACGTGCACCTTCTTCACCACCGGAAACACCCACGCCCATAAAATGAAGGCCTTTTTCTTTCAGGTAAGTGTTACGGCGTAAGGTATCTGTATAATGTGAGTTGCCCCCATCGATAATAATGTCGCCTTTTTCCAATAATGGAATAAGCTGCTCAATAACCTCATCTACCGGTTTTCCTGCAGGAACCAGGAGTAATATTTTGCGTGGAATGAGTAACTTTTGTATTAATCCCTCGAGGGATACTATGCCATCTACTACTGTGCCTGGGGTGGCATCAGCTTTCAGCCTGTCTAGTTTTTCCTGGCTTTTGTTTTGTGCAATAACTTTAAAGCCATGGTCAGCCATATTGAGTAACAGATTACGGCCCATTACGCCTAAACCTATCATACCCAGATCAAATTGTTGATTTTCCATATAATTGTTTGATTAAGGGCGGTAAAAATAGGCAATTTGTGAATATGTGGGGAAGAATTAGGTGTAGGTGTGAGGGATGAGGGCTGAGGTGTGAGGTATGAGGAAGAAATTAGTTGTCAGCCCTCGGCTATCAACTTCTTCAAAATGTAATAATGTGGGATCAATTTCAAATTACTGAAAGCTATATTTTTGACGACCTTTTCCTTCGTAAATGGCCGACAGCCGAAGGCTGACGAATTTCTTCCTCACACCTCATAACTCATACCTTTTATATGAAAATAGCCGCGGGTAATGCCTGAAGCATTGCCGGCAGCTACTAATATTCTAAATTATGTTATGCTTCTACAATTACCAGGCTGTCTTTTTTAAACGTGCCGTCTTTAAGTGAGCTGCTTTCAAACCAATTGCAGATAACATCTCCATCTTTAAAACCTCGCAATTTAAAATATTCGTCTGTTGCTTTAATGCCAATATTCGATGAGTCGTCACCAATAATTCTTTGAACAGTCATTTTCGGGCCTCCTGATTTCAGTTGAACGACCGCTCCTATTTGTAAATTTTCCATAATTACTTCTTTAGTTTAATTTGTATAAGTGAACAGTAAAATTAATCTATTCTGAATTTATTTCTACAATTTACGATAAAAGGTACCAGGGCCATCTCGATAGCTTAAATTAATAGTGATAATCGGTATTCCACCATATCAGCAAAGACATAATAATGCCGAACGAGCGATAGCGTTTATCCATAAACGATAATAATTTCATGACGAAAATAATGGATGTGGCCTTGCATTTTATTTCTCATCAAAAATCTTTACTTTCATCTTATGAATTTTATTGGAAATATCCTTTGGCTCATATTTGGAGGCTTTATTGCAGCGCTGGGCTATTTTTTTGGTGGTTTAATTTTATGCCTAACAATCGTGGGTTTACCCTGGGGCCTTCAATGTTTTAAAATCGGATTTGTAGTGCTTTGGCCATTTGGTACAAAGATAGTTACCAAAAATAATTCAGGAGGTTGCCTGGGCCTGTTTTGCAATATCGTATGGCTATTGTGTGGTGGGTTTTACACGGCATTCGTTCACCTTATATTCGCGGCCATTTTATACATTACCATAATCGGCATTCCATTCGCAAGGCAACATATAAAATTAATGGAACTTTCTTTCATGCCGTTTAGTCGCGACGTTGTCTGAGGCCTGCGGCCAGAGGTATGAGGAAGAAATCAATGACGTGCTAAAGACCAACTACATATATCTCAAAGCTCATTCCTTATACGTCATAACTTACACCTTTTATATAACATCCGCCAATAAACAGAATTATGATCCAATGCCTGACTAAAATGTAGGGGCGTTTGCAGGTGCAGGGCTTGCCCCTGCCCTGACTGCATACGAAACTGACAGTATATTTATGGGAGACGTCGACAAAATACCACACGTATCCGGTGTAACAGGGCGGGGGCAAGCCCTGCCCCTACAAACGCCGCGCATCAAAAATGTTATTTACACGGGTGATATCG
>JBDSBP010000007.1:0-17612 GCA_039921525.1 Chitinophagaceae bacterium
TGGTATTATTGTATGCCGAAACTTTGTATAACCTAAATCAACAGCAGCTGGCATTGGATCAAATTAATAAAATAAGGGTGCGGGCATTTCAGAACACCTCCCATAACTATACACTTGCCAACATACCTACGAAGAATGATTTCTATGACAAACTTTTACTGGAACGCAGACTGGAACTAGCCGTTGAAAATAATCGCTGGTTTGATTTGGTGCGCACAGAAAGATTTACCAGCGTGTTGCAGAATATTGAAGGAGAATATAGCACGGCTACAGGCACAGGAGTGGTGATCATACCCATTCACGCTAAAGCCTATATGAAATATTTCCCTATCCCATACGAACAAATTCAGCTTGCTTCCAAAGGCGTACTGGTGCAAAATGAAGGCTATTGAGTTATCGGGTTTTTGTGAAAGCTGGCGCTGAAAGGTGATAAAAAAATAACTTCGAATGGTATTGGCATAATATTCCAAAAGTTTCTCTATGTTCAAAAGTAATCGCAGGAAGTTTTTGTCGAACACGGCTGGCGCCGTTGGTGGCCTGTTTCTCTGCAACAGGGTTAAAGGAATGCCTCCGGTTGAAGCAGAGATCGGACAGTCTAGCGATAAATTTGATATCATGAAAGAGGTGATGCGGCATCGTAAGATAGACGCTCACGCCCATATTTATTTCACTGATGACAGCCCCCGGGTTCAACTGGATTATGGTGAGCGGCTGGGTATTGGGAAGCAGGTCATTTCAAGATATTTAAGCATCTTCCCGGGAACACCGGAACAATTCAGGGAGTATAATAATCTAACGATCAAGGCCATAAAAAAATACCCTGAGCATCTCCTGGGCGGTTTTGTATTGAATCCTACATATCGCAAAGAATCACTGGAAGAGATCAAACGTTGTGCTGATGCGGGAATGATCGGCACCGGGGAATTATATTACCAGGTAAAGATCAACGATCCGTTATACTTCCCGATAATTGAAAAGCTGATTGATCTCAAGATGATCATCTTTTCACACGCAGAATGCCAGATTGGTGTTGGAGGATATAGGATGAAGTACAACGGCTATAAGGCGCCCAACACTTCCATACCGGAAGACTTTGTAGATATTGCTAAGCGTTACCCGGAAGGGATTTTCCAATATGCACATATCGGCGGCGGCGGCGACTGGGAGTATGAATGCAAACTGTTCAGGGACTGCCCTAATATTTATGTTGATACCTCAGGCAGCAACAACGCTGAAAATATGATTGATTTTGCAGTGGAGCATCTTGGCGAGGACAGGTTGTTTTATGCTTCAGACAACAGTTACTATGAAAGCGTAGGTAAGATTCTGGCTTCTAATCTGACTGAATCGCAGAAGAGGAAGGTTTTCTTCGACAACTATAACAACGTCTTAAAAAAGGGAGGTAGACATGTTGCTTGATATAAACGCTTACGTTGGGCATTGGCCATTTATGCAGCTTAAATACAATACGTGTGAAGCGCTGGCGCATAGAATGGACCGCTTTGGCGTTGATGTTTCGGTGATCAGCAACCTGAATGGTATATTTTACAAGAATACCCAGTCTGCCAACCTGGAACTTTATGAAGAATTAAGATCAGTAAAAAAGTTTAACAACCGTTTCATACCTTTTGCTGTCATCAACCCTACTTATGCTGGCTGGAAGAAGGATCTCGAGACCTGCTATAAGAAGTTTGGCATGAAGGGTATTCGCGTGTATCCAAAGTATCATGATTACGGGATAACAGACCCCTCACTTGTTGAGCTTGTAAAAATGGCCCGTGACCTGGGCCTGGTGGTGGCTTTTAATTTCCGTATGGAAGATAGCCGTCAACGCTCCTGGATGGACATTGATTATGTTGTAGGAACACCAAAGCCGGAATGCACGCTAACGGATATCGTCCCTATCATGAAAGTGGTTCCGGATGCAAAATATATGATCCTGAATGTTGCAAACAGCATTCAGTTAGATGAAAACGACGCTGCGCTTTTTAAAAAAATTGATGTAATGATGGATACTTCGGGCAGGTCGCTATCAAACCTCAGTTCACTCCTCAAGACGATGGGCAGGGAAAAATTCGCATTCGGTACCCACTCGCCGATCCTCGATTACCTTGCCGGACAGTTGCGAATAGAATCGCTGCGGGAAAGCGAAGCAGACGAAGAGACCAAAGAATTTTTAAGGTCGGGTAATGCAAAACGGGTTTTAAAATTATCATGAATTAATGTTTAGGTTATCACCATTTATGTCAACGAACAACTGCAGTCTTCTACGATGGCGGATTATCTGGAAACCACCGGTATGTGAGAATTCTACCGGTAAGATGGTGTTCCCACCTGTAGGAAAAATGGCGGTTCCTGGCAACACGAATAACAGGATCAGGCATTATAACAGAGATTTTGTATCCCTGTTCTTATTCTTTTTGATATTATCCGTCAATTTTGGAGCCAACGCCCAGAAGGTTGTCACTAACCCCATCAATATTTCTATTAATGCCCTTGTTGGGCTGCAGTATGACCTGGTGCGGTTTAAAGTAAAACCGGGATCAAATGTTGTGTTAAGCCTGGGCAATGTGAGCGATATGAGTCATAATCTACTCATCACCAAACCGGGAGCCCGACTGGAAGTAGTGAATGACGCCCTGCAACTGGCAGAAAAGGGTCCGCAAATGGACTATATCCCCAGGATCGACGCAATACTATATTCAATTCCCGTGGTTTCTCCCGGCCAGGTAAAATCTGTTTCCTTTACTGCCCCGGCACAGCAAGGTGTTTATCCCTATGTATGCACGTTCCCAGGCCATGGTTTTGTAATGTATGGTGCCATGTATGTTGTAAACGATGATAGCTTGCCGGATATAACCAGGGACCTCAACATTCCCGAATCACGCAGAGACGCTATGGCCATGGACAATAAAGACAGTGGGTCGGTCAGTCACATGCTAATGAATTCGAACAGTACAGAACCAGTGCCGCCATATCTTTACAACGTTTACATGGAAGGTGCAAGTCCTGCCGCCATTGTAGTGCGCCTTCCCCAGGATTTATCTTATTGTTGGGATGAAACTGCCTGCCAGCTGCGTTTTGCCTGGAAAGGAGGTTTCGTTGATATGTCAGATTTATGGAAGGGCCATTTTAATGCTTCTGCAAAAGTGCTCGGCGATATTTTTTTTAGGGATCATGTGAATTCACCCATCCGGTTGGGCGATGATGCAGTTTCTCCTGTAGTTAAATACAAAGGTTATCGTCTTATTAACCGTTTCCCTGAATTCCATTACACGGTTAATGGGTTAGATGTATATGAGATCATCAGGGCAAAGTCAGATGGCTCGGGGCTAATCCGAAATCTTCGCATACCCCACGCAGATAGAGTAGTCTGGCTTTTTACCAACCCTGAAGACGATGCTGTTGAATATGAATTTTCTACAGGTAAATTAAAGGATGGAAAGTTGCGGCTTTCGCCTTCTGAGGCAAAAGGAGTTGTGATAACAATGACCAGTTATCATTTGTTATTCAAAAACAATAGGAAGAAATGAAGATTATAAAAAACACTACACGCACCGTTTTTCTTTTTTTGTTATTGCTATCTAACGTAAACGCTTTGGCTCAAAGTAACGCGCGTGAATCATACCTGGTTGAGACAATAAAAATGCCTGAGGGACTAACCAGCCAAACCGGTGGTGTCGACTTTCTTCCCGACGGTCGCCTGGTTGCATGCTTTATGCGTGGAGAAGTAATGGTTTATAACCTGCAATCTAAAGAATGGAATCTTTTTGCCGAAGGATTGCAGCTTCCTTTGGGGATCCTGGCAGTAAGTAATAGTGAAATTCTCGTGATGCAGCTTTCAGGCTTGATGCGAATAAAGGACACAGATGGCGATGGAATGGCGGATCAATATGACAACGTTGCCAACGATTTTGGAATGTCTGGCAACTACCATGAATTCAATTATGGCCCGGTTAAAGACAAGGCTAACAATCTTTTCATTGCCCTTAATACAGCTTCTTCGGGTGATGGCATCAGGCCGGTATTAAGAGGTAAACTAAATATATTGGGTCGTGATGGCAAAGATGGTCATGCAGAAATGTATTCAGTGGTTCCGTACCGGGGATGGGTAATGGAACTCACGCCTAACGGAAAGCTGCATCCCTATGCCTCAGGTTTCAGGTCACCCAACGGACTGGGCTTCGACATGGATGGCCATCTTCTGGTGACGGACAACCAAAGCGACTGGGTACCTACGAGCGCACTTTATCATGTTCAGGAGGGTAATTTTTATGGCCACCCGGCCAGCCTCGTGTGGAAGAAGGGTTGGGAAAAAAGAGATCCGTTCAATGCCCCGCTAAAGGAATTGGATAACATGAGAACGCGTGCGGCCGTTCTCTTTCCACAGGGAATTATGGCGAACTCGCCTTCGCAACCCCTTGCTGATATTACTAAAGGAAAGTTTGGCCCTTTTGCTGGCCAGTTGTTTGTTGGAGAGATGAACCGCGACCGTATTTTACGGGTGATGCTTGAAAAAGTAGGGGGAGAATTGCAGGGGGCCTGCATACCCTTTATAGACGGGCATGGACTTCGCGTTGGAAACAACAGGCTTGCTTTTGCCGCCGATGGAAGCTTATGGGTGGGGCAAATTGGTTTTGGAGGATGGGTAGGTGAATCTGGTATACAAAAGATCGTATTTACAGGAGAAATGCCGATGGATGTTAAAACCATGAGCCTTACAAAAAATGGATTCGATGTAACATTTACCCAGCCCATTGATACGACATCGGCCCTGAAACCTGGTAATTACACGCTAAGGCACTACCGGTACGAATATAAAAAGAAAGCGTTGAGCGAAGGCATAGATGTATCCATACAGGTAGATGTGCAGGATGTGCCAATTACTGGTATCAAAATTTCAAAAGATGGCACGAAGGCATCATTGATAATGGAAAACCTTACACCCGGGTATATATATGAGCTAAAATTTGGCGACCTTAAAAGCCGTTCAGGCAAGTTGCTGGAAAACAGGTTAATTTGTTATACCCTGAATAAACGCATACCCGATTAACATAGTTCACGGGTGTTCTCATTCGTTTGACCCCGGGCTGACAAACTTTTGTTATCAAGATATTTCAGTGGTTTAACAGTAAAATTATTCTGAGACAATGTCAACAAAAGAGCAAAATAAAAAAATAGCATGATACTACATGTTGACAACAATTTTGAACGGGAGCCACTTATCCGGCCGTTTGGATTTAAAGGTGGTTACATCACTGAAATATGGCAAATCGCAAACTTAATACAACCGGCTTCGGGAATAAAAAAATAGGATTATCTACCCAGGGAGTTCTTTGGTCAGATGCTGCCATTTATACAGCCCATTCCGAGAGTGGTGGCAATACTTTGATGTTTGCCTTAACGGAATTTGCCCTCCAGTTGATTAAGGGGCGCGAATATACAGACCCAGTAGAATTGCAGCACCAGGTTTTTGATGATATTTGCCGTTATGGTCAAAAAATTACCAATAATCCAAACCTGAGAAAAACAGTTGCCCTTAATGCGCTGGTAGCCCTTGATAATGCGGCCTGGCTGATCTATGCCGCAGAGACCAAAATAACAAGCTTTGATGATATGATCCCCGAAAAATACCGTTCGGCTTTATCAAACCATCATAGCGAAGTGGCATCCATCCCCTTGATTTCTTATGCCGCTCCTGTTGAAGAGATAACAGTCGCTATCGACGCCGGCTATTTTTTTATGAAGATAAAGATTGGGCAACCCGGCACTCAGTCAGCAATGCTTGCAAAAGATTTACTGCACTGTAACGTACATCGCTCCAAACATTACAAAGCGATGACCCGGATAAGAACATACATAGGCGTTTATTTGCCGAAGGGCTGCACGATCCGCTGGGTATAATGGCGATTAGTAAATCGGAATTCGTAGAAATGCCCTGTCCTGAATTAACGCGCATCAAAGATACCGATGGCGACGGGCAGGCAGACTTGGATGAAACGGTTACGGATGATTTTGGCGTAGCAGGCAATTATCATGAATTTAACTATGGCCCCGTAAGGAATAAAGATGGTAACTTATTTATAGTCCTGAATCTTGCTTCTGCAGGCGGTGGAATAAGGCCGGAGGTGCGGGGAAAGCTTGATACGATACATCGAAGTAGCGGCCGTGACATATTTTCTGTAGTTCCTTTCCGGGGCTGGATTATGAAGCAAACACCTGGTGGAAAACTGGTACCTTATGCCATGGGTTTCGGTTATCCCACGGCATTGGATTTGATGTACAAGGGAATATATTAGTCACAGACAACAAGGGCGACTGGAAGGGAACACGTACATTATACCATGTACAAAAAGGCAATTTCTATGGTCGCCCCGCTAGCCTGGTTTGGAAGAAAGATTGGAACAGGGGGAACCCGGTTAATATTCCGCTGGCTGAACTGGATAGCATGCGAACCAAAGCCGCTGTATTATTTCCACAGGGTATCATGGCCGACTCACCCACCGAACCAATTTGCGACAAGGCTCACCACA
Organism: Chitinophagaceae bacterium; assembly: GCA_039921525.1. GTDB lineage: Bacteria > Bacteroidota > Bacteroidia > Chitinophagales > Chitinophagaceae > JADCRZ01. The sequence goes on from JBDSBP010000007.1 coordinate 6,534, forward strand.
AATGGACACTCAAAACATTAAAATAAAAAAAATAGTAGCATTTATCCTGATAAGAAAAAAGTATCATTAATATTGGCTTCACTTACACCAGGCTTTATGTACCAATTAAATCTGGGAGGTATAAAATCCGAATCAGGAGATACCCTGGCGAATAGACTTGTGAGTTATACTATTAACAACCTCCAGACTGGCTATAAACAGAATTTGAAGTAAGGATTACGAGCCGGGAAACGAAAGTTCGACCAAAGCAAAAAAAAATAAAATAGACAGAAGCCGTTTTACCCGGTAATGCTATTCACTATCGAATTAAAAAAACGAAACACATTGATATCTTAAGCTCTATAAACTATTCGGATGATGACGCTAAAAAATCTAACGGTCAGTATTGCCATCCTGCTTACCATCTTTCCAGCATGTAATGGCGATAAAAAAAACAATACTGCAAATCGTGTAACTGAAATAGATTCAGTGGCCGGTAATGCCGATGTAGCAGGCTACCTGAAATCTTTTAAAGGCCTTGGAAAACTATCAGATTCTTCAAAGGCTCCTTTGCCGCAAAACGTTCTGGCCAGCTTCAGGTATCCTGGTGATCTTTCTGTTGACCTGGTGTTATCTGAGCCTCAGATTACCCAGCCTATAGAAATAAGTTTTGATCACCGTGGCAGGCTTTGGGTAGTTCAGTACAATCAGTATCCTTATCCAAAAGGCCTTAAAATTACCAACGTGGATAATTACCTGCGGGTGGAATTTGATAAAGTGCCGAAGGCGCCGCCTGAAGCAATAAAAGGTGCAGATAAAATTACTTTTTTTGAAGATACTGATGGAGATGGAAAATATGATAAATCCACTGATGCGGTATCAGGCTTGAATATAGCAACCAGCGCCGCTTTAGGAAGGAGTAATATCTGGGTACTGAATCCACCTTACCTGTTAGCATACCCCGACCCTGATGGTGATGGTATCCCGAACGGTTCGCCGGTAGTTCATATTGATGGTTTTGGAATGCAGGATACCCATGCTATAGCCAACAGTCTCACCTGGGGTCCGGATGGCTGGTTATATGGAGCCCAGGGAAGTACTACCACCTCTACAATTAATTCATCCGTTACCAGGGGTTTGTTTTTACAGGGACAGGCTATTTGGAGATATAATACGCAGTCACATGTTATCGAGCGATTTGCTGAAGGTGGCGGAAATAATCCTTTTAATATTGAGATAGACGAGAAAGGACGACTTTATTCAGGATCAAATGGAAGTGATCGCGGCCCTTATTATAAACAGGGCGCATATTACGTGAAGAGCTGGGGTAAACATGGGCCGCTCAGCAATCCATACGCTTTTGGCTACCTGCCAAACATGCCGCTTAAAGGCGATAACAAAAGATTTACCCAGGCTTTCATTAAATACGAAGGCGGAAGTTTACCGGCACGGTACAATGGTAAAATGATTGCAATAAATCCATTGCTGAGTTTTGTACAGCTTACCGACTTTGAGCCGACAGGATCCAGTTTCCATAATGTAGACGAAAATCATATCCTCGAAACGAAAGATCCCTGGTTCCGCCCTGTGGATATTCAGTCTGGCCCCGACGGCGCCGTTTACCTGGCCGATTGGTGCGACAGCCGCCTGTCTCATGTTGATCCCCGCGACAACTGGGATAAAAGCAGTGGTCGCATTTGGCGGCTTCGTAACAAGGATAGCCTGGGGTTGTTACCGAAATTCGATTTAAGCACCTATTCAGATGAGCAGTTAATAACATTACTTTCAAATAAAAATGAATGGTATCGCAAGCAGGCGATTTTGCTGCTGGGAGACAGGAAGAACATTGATAACGTTGACAGGTTAATGCCCCTATTCAGATCTGATAATGGTCAAACAGCTTTGGAGGCACTTTGGGCAATAAATGTGAGTGGAGGTTTTAACGATAAACTCGCCGTTGAAGCGCTCCATCATAAAGATCCATTCGTACGGATGTGGGCTGTTCGTCTTACAGGGGATGCTAATAAAGTTTCACGAATAGTATATAAAGAACTTGCGCTGCTGGCTTCAACCGAGCTTCATCCAGAAGTGAGAAGCCAACTTGCCAGCACGGCCAAACGTCTTCCGGGAAAGGAGGCCCTCGCCATTATTACAAACCTCCTTAAAACTAACCGTGATGCAAATGATCCCGATATCCCCTTACTTATCTGGTGGACAGTTGAATCAAAAGCTGAGAGTGATAGGAAAGCTGTACTCGCTCTTTTTAAAAGCCATGACACCTGGAAGAATGAAATTGTGCAAAAGATGATCCTTAAAAGGTTAATGCAGCGATACATCATGGCTGGGGGTACCCAAAATTTTGATGCGGCTGCCGAGTTGTTGAAACTGTCTCCTTCACTGCAACTTTCCAAATTACTTATTAGTGGATTACAAGAGGGGTTCGGCGGCCGTAATATGCTGGATCTGCCTCCCCGGTTGGTAAAATTGCTTGAGTCATTTAATGCATCGTTTGGAGAAGCGCCCTTAAATTTGGCATTGCGGATGGGAGAGGGGCAGGGAGTTGATAAGGCCCTTGCCATTATCGCTGATAATAAGGCAGAGGTTGGTGATAGATTATCGTACATCCACATAATGGAAGAGATCAACCTGCCAAAATCGGTGCCGGTCTTATTGGGGATCGTTGAAAACAGCCAGTCATCAATCGCTATCAGGGAAGCCGCACTCCAGGCTTTACCACGTTATAACATGCCGGAAATCGGCAGCCGGGTAGTTAAAGCATATCCGATGTTTCGTGCAGATTTTCGAAACCGTGAAGCTGCTTTAGCCTTACTGGCAACGCGTAAAGCGTGGACGCAGGAACTTTTAAAGACAATTGTGGAGAGTAAAAGGATCAGTAAAGAAGATGTTCCGCGAGACATAGCGCAACGGTTAAAAATATTGAATGATCCTGCGATAAACAAAACTGTTGATCTGTTATGGCCAGATGTTCGGCTTTTAACTTCCCCTGAAAAAGTTTCCCGGATCAATAAGATCACCGGTATTGTAGGTGCTTTACCAGGAGATGAGAAAAATGGTCATATACTTTTTTCAGGCACCTGCGCCGGCTGTCATAAGCTTTTTGATGAAGGAGGCAGGATAGGCCCTGACCTTAGTGGCTACGAAAGAAAAAATCTAAACACCTTATTAATTAATATAGTTGATCCTAATGCCGATATAAGAGAAGGTTATGAAATTCAGCGGATAGTTACTATAGACGGCCGTACGTTGGAAGGCAGGGTTATGGCCCGTAACGGCGGCTCGTTGACCATTCAACCAGCCTTAGGCGGCAAAGAAACAACGTTGCCCGCCGACCAGATCAGGGAGATCGGTGCCAGGCCAACATCGATCATGCCGGAGCGCCTCCTGGATAAAATGACAGACCAGGAGATGAGGGATATCTTTTCCTATATTATGAAAGATTAATGTAGGAGCGCTAAAGTATCAGGGAAAAAGATGACCAGGCATTCGTTTTCCTGATAGCTAATAGCTGATAGCCAAATCAGAACAAGCCTATACGATAAAAAAGAAAAGCTCAATTATGAAACATTTTTACGACCGCCGAAAATTTATTAAAAAAGCCGGTGTTGCCGGCATAAGGATAGGTATTGCTGGCACCGCAGTTACGTTGCTTGCCTAAGCATTTCCTGCAACAGGGAAAAGGATCGGCATCATCGGGCCAGACACTTCCCACTGCGTAGAATTTACAAAAGAACTGAATTCAGAAAAGCCTTCCGCAGAGTTTGCAGGGTACAAGATAGTGGCAGCTTTTCTCCAGGGCAGTCTCGATATTGAATCATCTGTAAAACGCGTTCCCGGCTATATTGAGGAGGTAAGAAAATGGGCGTAACAATCGTGGACAGCATACCGGCTTTACTGGAAAAAGGGGATGTCGTGCTATTGGAAACTAATGATGGGCGCCGGCACCTGCAGAAAGCTTTGCCGGTTTTAAAAGCCGGTAAACCACTGTTTATTGATAAGCCCCTCGCTGCATCCCTGGCAGACGCTATGCTGATTTTTGAAGGTGCAAAGCATTGCAAAGTGCCCGTATTCTTTTCTTCTTCCTTGGTTTATGGCTAGTGTGCAGGAGGTGGTAAAATGCAAGATAGGACCGAATTTAGACAAGTAACTAAAGAAGATACTTATCCGGGCTTCCTGGAGAAAGATGTAAAAGACAACTTGCTGAATGTGTGCGCCAATGGTGAAATGCACTATACAATCAAAGGCATCCATGCAATAGTATCCGTAAACTGGAAAATTCAAAGCGACTGATGGTGCCGGGGACTCTTTACATTCCGTTTTACGGGGAACGAAAGCTGATCTGATCATTAGGCAAGGCAAAGAACAACAATCCAAACCGGAGCTTTATGTTCAACCGGCCGATTCAACAGATCGAACCAGTTGGGGGAGTTAGAAAGCGGGTTAAAAACTATTCATATTTGCATTACCCTTTTCCTGGCTGCTGATAGCTGGTAGCTGACAGCTAATTATGATAAAACTCATAGTTTTCTTTAGTAATAATATCAATTGGTGTAAAAGATACTTGTTCGATAGTTGACCCGAGAACCAGGTACTGATACAAGGTCATAATACCTTTATACCCCTGTTCATCGGGTTTATGACAGATTAAGATATCAATCACCCGGTTTTTAAGATACTCGATGTTTTCTTTAAGAAAATCATAACCAACCAGGAAAATGTGTTCCTCTTTTGCTTTTTCAAGATAACGGCCTACCGTCGATACTCTTGAGTTCGTTACAAAAATGGCTTTGATCCCGGGGTGTTTGCTAAAAAAAGCTGATAATTCTGTTTCAACAGACAGGTAGTCCGTTTGTGTTATATCAATTTTTACTATGTCGTGATATAAATTGTGGTATTTAAAATATGCTCTGAAGCCCTCTTCTATCTGGATAAGGTCATTATGACTATCAACATCACTCGCAATATTGATAACCAATATTTCACTCCTGGCACAAAGAGCCAGGCTTATTAGTTGCGCACTCAAATAACCACTTCGAAAATGATGCGGCCCAATATAACACAGTCCCTGCTGGTTAGGAATATTTGAATCAATCAGCACATAAGGAATACTATGTTTACGGCATAAAGAGGTAAATAGTATCGCTTCATCAATAAATGAAGGAGCAAGCAGCACGCCGTCGGGGAAGTTTTGAAGAACCACCTTCCCCTGTTCTTCAAATGACTTCCTGTTATTAAGATCAAAAAAATGAAAGGTAATTTTTATTCCATATTCCTTAATTCCGGCTTCAGCTCTTTTTATCCCATTCAGGGGAGCCTGCCAAAAATCTGTCTCTTCAGAAATCCTGGGTATGAGTACAGCGAGATTAAATATTTTCGTTGAGGCAAGCCTGCTCGCCAGGATGTTTGGCTGATAATCCAGTTCTTTGATGATGTCTTCAATTATCTTTTTTGTTGCTGCTGAAACACCAGGCCTGTTGTGAAGTACCCTGTCAACTGTTGCGATAGAAACACTTGCTCTTCTTGCAATTTCTTTTACTCCAAGATATTCGCTTTTTTTTCGCTTATTTTCTTTCATTGGGATTTTTATGAAACGTGCGAAAATAGCACTTTAGGTGCTAAAGTTTAAACCATCTTTTAATTTCTTGCATTAGGTAACGTTATTATCCATACAACCTGTAACGAATTTAACCCAACATTCAGCCTCATTACCAAAAAACAAAAATTATTTGATATCCTAATTCGGTCATCCCTTTTCAATATAGGTTTTTAATAACGGAATTATCAAAACTTATAAATAACCAGGTAGTTCCGCATATGTTAACGCCGAATGTAGATAAAATCCATGTTTACTAGTGAACTATCCAGGCGCAAGTCAGCAGTAAAGCACATGAAAACTGGCTGCGCTGGTGGAAGTAATCTTCATGATTAGGGTGGATTAAAAAATCATGCTTGCTGGTAAAGGGTTCCATTTAAAACAAACACATATGTGGGTTCGAACTGGATACAATTTTATTCCACTATTAATGCGGCTATCTCTTAGTAAAATATATTCCTGTGATCAGCTTTTCGTCTAATGATTCCAGGAAAAGTGCGCGGGCGCAGACATATACGATGAGATCTTATGTGTACTTCGTGCTGGTAAGAAGTTGGGGCGCAGGGCTTTCCACTTCGGGTGAAAGGCCTGCTCCTACAATACAGGAATTCTCAAACTCGGTATAGATTTTATGCTAACAACAACAAAATAAGTTTAACTAAGCCGGTAACATCCCGCAAAGGATGACGGGCAAAGCTATGCCTCTAACTTTAAAAGCTATAGCAGAAGTTAAAAATTATAAATCCCGGAATCGCCGTGCAATGCTGTTCACACTTTGATTTTTATCCAATTACTTTGTATACGAAGTCTGCATTCTCCGGTGATTTTATACGCTGTCCCTTTGCGGGCATCATCACCAAAAAAGCCGGTCTCTCCTTTATATATACACTTTTTATAGGCCCGTTGCACACTATTTTCACTCACATGAAAACATCTTTCAATCTCCGTTTTTCGACTAAGACCCAGATGAATAAAATTGCTGGCGATATAACGAAAAGCTTTCAAATCATCCTTAGAATGGGCATATACAGGCAATCCATTTCCGATATATCGTACCAACCCTTCTATTGCTTCCTAACCATAACCACTCCCATTATGACACTATACACCATGTTTTTAAAATTCTTTTTATTCAATCTTTCTGATTTGTGTTGTGCTTCCTTTGCTGGCATTAGAGTTTTATGATTTTTAGAATCTTCTTTATATTTCAAGCTCTTCAATTTAACTTTATTCAGGCTATCAGGTACTTTATGATTCGTGATTTCCTCATCAGTAACCCGTCAGGTGCAATCCTGAAACCTACTGATCCATAGTTAGATGCTTTCTCTCACATCGGACAACTTCCAAGCCTTAAATCGAAATTTTTTTTTATGAAGAGTGCAAGGATGATTTCATCTCAATTCAGGCATATGTTCGTCAACCAAATCCAGTTTGAAAGCTGGATACATCCAGTAAAAAAAGGTACCACCACCACTATCTGTAAACCAATTAACAAAGCTATGAGTAGAATCTTCTTTAATCCATTGCATGAATTTATCTGTTTCACCATAAAGCGCATCAAAGAGAATAACTTTTTGTACAGCAATCTTTCCATTTTGTAAAATGTTAGCCATTACTCTATAAGCCCCACTATGTCCGGCTAGTATTATCTTTCCCGGATCACTTCCAACCGGCATAATTTGCTTTTTAGTTAATTCTTTTACCACATCCTGCGCTAAACTTTTAAACTGCCCCGGGTACTCTAATTTACCCCCGTAACTATCAGGTGCATCCTTTGCCGTTTCTGCTAAAACCAATATGGCATTGAGGTGAGCCACTTGAAACTGTTTGATTAATTCATATATAACTGCAGCACTATCTACATTATTTCGCCATCCATGGAACTAAAAAATAAAATCTACATTTTTTATTAACTTTTGAATTTTCCATAACAATAAGTAAAACGTTTCTGTCCTGATAATGAGTAGCAGCATCATAAAAAACACTAGCGTACCAATACCCCTTTATACGACCCGTATCAGGAAAAGCAGAATGTGCAGAAGTTATATGGTATATTCCCATCTTACTCTGTTGTCACCGTATTTTAGAGCAGCATAAAAGAACAATGAACATGAAGCAAAAAGATAATGCAGATCCCATGACTCGCACCTGCAATCAGATATTTTCTCGATCTAAAATATTCTTCTAGCAACGAAGGCGTTTAAATTAAGGTTCATCAAACATTCTTAAAAAAACTTTTCTTTAAAATGAAATTAAAATGAAATCAAAAAGTGTCATATTGTTAACTTTACTATTGTTAATGAGAACAAGATACAGAAAGTAACTTTGCAGTATTGGTTGATATTTCTTATATTCTTCAGCTAATGATCACTAATTTTATAATAATAACTTATTCATGTGCATATACTTATTCTAGGTGGTGGCGGGTTTTTAGGTAAAAGACTTGCAAAAGAACTCATTCAAAATGGCGGCCTTGCCCAGGGCGAATTTAGTAGGTTAACACTGGTTGATATTGCATTTGCTGGAGATAGGCTTCACGATTCAAGACTTGAATTCATCGAGGCAGATTTCAGTGATGAAGTCACCATTACAAATATTCTGCAGCAGCAGCCCGATGTAATATTTCACCTTGCAGCCATCGTTAGCGGGGAGGCAGAAAAAAATTTTCAGGTAGGAATGAAAATAAATTTCTATGCTTCGTTACAGGTTTTAGAATTATGCAGAAAGCTTGCTATTCATCCCCGGATTGTTTTTGCCAGTTCTTGCGCAGTATTTGGGGGCGATGTTTCCAAGGTGATAACTGACGAAACGCCTCCTAAGCCACGCAGCTCTTATGGTACGCAGAAAGCAATGGTAGAATTGCTGATGAATGATTATAGCCGAAGGGGTTTCGTAGATGCTCGAAGTCTTAGGTTGCCTACCATTGCTATCCGGCCAGGAAAACCAAATGCAGCAACTTCCTCTTTTGTCAGCTCGATCATCCGTGAACCCTTACGAGGGGAAAAAGCTTCTTATCCCGTACCTCCAGAAACACCATGTTGGATTCTATCTCCAAAACATGTCATCCAAAACTTTATTCATGCAGCCAATATTGATGAAAAACTGCTCGGGAACGACAGGGTAATAAATTTACCTGGCCTGACTGTTTCCGTTGGGGAAATGATAAACAGTCTGGAGAAAATTTCTGGTCCTGAAATAACCAAACTAATATCTCATGAACCAGATGTATTTCTGCAGAGTATAGTACTTACATGGCCCCCATATTTTGAAACGCTAAGAGCTAAGGAACTTGGATTTGTTAGCGATTCATCAGTGGAGGAAATTATACGATTGTATATAGCAGAGGAAGGTATAGAGAATAAAAAATCAGCATTGAATAATGAATCAACTAAGTAAAATTGCAATAGTAACCGGAGCAGGTTCTGGCATTGGAAGAGCAGTGGCAATAGCACTCTTTAATGATGGATGGTCCGTCGTTCTTGCCGGCAGGCGGGATAAGCAACTTATCGAAACGGCTAATGCATGTGATGTCAAACGGACGCTGGTTGTGCCTACCGATATTAACATTCATGAAAGTGTGCAACATCTTTTTAGGAAAACAATGAAAACCTTCGGCCGGCTGGATTTTCTTTTCAACAATGCGGGGATAAGTGCTACGTCAAAACCATTTGAAGAGCTAACTTTGCAGGAATGGCAAAGTGTAATTACTACTAATTTGACCGGAGCTTTTTTATGTGCGCAAGAGGCATTCAAAATTATGAAACATCAAAACCCAACAGGGGGGCGTATCATAAACAATGGTTCCATTTCTGCCCATGTACCTCGGCCCAATTCTGCGCCCTATACGGCGAGTAAACATGCTGTAACAGGTTTAACGAGATCTATCTCATTGGATGGCCGTGCATTTAATATAGCCTGTGGGCAGATAGATATCGGAAATGCAAGCAGTGAAATGACTAAAAAAATTGAAGCAGGCGTACTTCAGGCTGATGGCTCTCAACAAATAGAACCGACTATGAAGGTGGAGGATGTTGGCCGCACCGTAGCCTATATGGCCAGTTTACCAACCGATACCAATATTCCATTCCTGACAATTATGGCAAATCAGATGCCTTATATAGGAAGAGGTTAAATAATGAGATAGTGCTAGCCACATTAAAAATTATTTTTAAAAAACTAGTTTATTTTTTTTGAAGCCACCATACAATGAAATCAGATAGTATTTTTAAAGAGGAATGCAAATTCTTACATGATAATATATCGCAAGCCTTAAATGATAGTAGCGTAAGTCTTGAGGATTTTATCACTAGCCATTTTCAAATTGACTCGCGAACTCTTGATCACAAGGAGGACCTAATTATCTATAATAAGAAGGAAAAAAATGTTGAAATAAAAGTGCGATTTCCGAAGATTTGATTGATTCGGAACTCGCTGCAAATTTAATAGCACACTTGGGTACGGAATGCTTTGGTTGCTGTTTGCCTATGCATCGATATCATAATAGCAGAACCACACCTTGGGGCATCTATCTTTTTCCTTCAATAATAGGCGCAAATGTGTCCTTTCTTCACAAAGAATTTCCGCATATACCACATGAGGACATCCGCCTTTACTACACCTGGTGCGTACATTCGTTACGAATTATTTCATCATCAAACAGAGTTCTTTGCAACTGCTAGGGGGGATTTTGTTTCGAAAACCATAGTATCTTAAATACTCAGAAAATATTTATAAGAAGTACGCTTATACTAAAGATTGGCTGGAGGAAGCACTCGCCGGGAATTCAGTATTACAACGCAAATTGGTAACTAATAAATCGTCAATTCCAGCCAAAACAGGAAGAGAGTTAAAAAATATGATTTGAGCAGGATGCCTGCTGGTTACAAGGACTATGCCTGTAAATCATATGGAAGTCCTGACTATGCTCACCGGATGTTAGCTGCGCAAATTTTGTATCTGGAATCCTTTTGATAGTGCCAGGAATGCTAACGCTCCTTCCTGTCAGGCTTCTATGTCTCCTGTTGAAGGGGAATATTTTTTCAATCTTCGATTTCATTTGTTAGCGTTTGAATGGACAGAGCAAGAAATATTTGATAACATTTTTGAATACATTAAAAACCCACAGCAGAAAATAAAAAAACAGAACATTGATGTTCTTGAATCATTTGGCGCCTTCTTATCATTTGCCGGTATCGTAGGCATTGAATTCATAAACAGGATTGACTTGACTAAAAAAGATTACTGGCCTGTAAGAGCATCCATATTTATCAAGAATGAAAAATCAAGAATGATTGTGGTCCGAAATTACCTATGTACCCGCTTTCATACAAACTTCTGCTTATCCCCAGGGCGAGAATCTTTCATCTATTGAAAATCCGAATAAATCGGCTCCATCCTGCCAAATGAATCTGGTTGGAATTTACAGAGTATTAAAAAAACAAGTATGTTTGTATCGTTGCTTTAAAATATCCCAAAGGAATTTTAATAAC
>JBDSBP010000008.1:0-6317 GCA_039921525.1 Chitinophagaceae bacterium
TTATCAGAGGGGGCGTTATCACTTAACAATTTTAAATATTGTTCAAATTCTGCCCTGTCATTTTTAAAACCTTTATAATTAACCAGTCCGCCAGTATTTACATACTTCTGTAAAAGTTTTGTGTATAACTGATTTGATGGAGAATGATCAGAATTTCCTTTTGGTTGAGAGGTTGCGGAGATAACAAGAACTAAAAGTGCGCCAATAAACAATATCAATTTTTTCATACTATAACTTTTACTTTTTATCCACTAAATGAGTGAAAATCTTTTCCTGAATACGTAGTCACAAAATTTATCGAAACCCGACAAGCGTAATTGATTATATAGAAGTGCCGGCATTGCATTTCATCCTTCAATGTACTTTGTGGGCTTACGTTTTCCGGTATCAAGAAAAATGTATCTGAATAATTTCAATTTCATCTCCCTCATCAAATCTGCTCTCAACTTATAATCTCCACAACAAGATGACTTTCTAAAAATTAGTTGCAGGTTTTCTGTTTCATACAACCACATTAAAAACGGTTGTGAAAACTTTTTACAATCTTGCAGTTTCTATTATAAGAAGTTAGCATCACTGCTTTCTGCAACCACCTGATTGTTCCAATTTGCTTTCCTCATTATATATTTAAAGTTGCTTCGGTTATCCAGGAAGTGCCGTATTTGTAGATGGATCGCTTACAATACTTCTAATTTTCTCTGCAACCCAATCGGATTCTTCCATAGGTAGTAAATGACCAGCGTGGCGAGTGGTGATTAATCTTGCATGACCAAAAACACCCATAACCTTCTTTTTGATTACATCTGCAGCTATAGCAGGATCATCTTCAGAGGCGAGCACGGTAATTGGAATACGAAGCGATTTTACAATGTTTACTATCGAATGGTCTATCCCTTTTAACACCCACCACTGTCTGGTTGTATTGTCTACCTCAACTTGGTTTTGAACAGCCAGTGCATATTGCTCGTTGCTTAAAGGTTTCTTTATTATAGTAGCAATTGTTTTTTCTGCCTCTTTGCGGTCAGGCATCTTTAGCATTCTTTCTTTTTCTTTTGTTGTTATGGGTTCTGTGGATGGTGGAGAAGGAGCGATAAGGATTAATTGTTCAACAGATCCATCTGATGCATTAGCTGCTAATTGCATAGAAATTTTACCTCCCATGGAATGGCCTACAATGTTATAGTAATTAACTCCTAATAAGTTCAATTGATCCTGCACATGCATTGCATAGCCCTGAATGGATGGAACTTGATGGGAAGGTGTGCCTCCAAAGCCGGGAAGGTTGATGCTTATGCAACGAAAACTGTCTTTTAGTTTTTCTGCAACCCACCGCCAACTAAGGGCTGAACCACCAAAGTAATGTATGAAGATCAAGACCTTGCCACTACCTCCCCATTCTATTATGCCGTTGTTATCTGTCATAAGCTTTTAAAATTTCTGATTTTTATTATCCTTACCAAACAAACGCATAGATGACGTGGAATCAAATCTCTACTTTTAGCCATGCCGGCCGATTTGTGATTTCGAGTACCATGAAGAACGATCGTTATATGTCCAAATTCTTTTAGCAACATTTTATAAGCATCAGCGGCAGGTCGTGGCTTCCTGTCTAAATTATATAAGACGCAAGCATTAATAATTCCCTTCTTATCTGCCAATATCTATAGCCCAAAGAATTTGATTAATAAACTGTACCAGTTAAAACCAAGAACAGGCACTTCATCTTCCTGCATCTGCAATTCATTTATTCACTGTTTCCTTCATGATGTGGATCGTTATCAGCATCAAAGATATTTGTTTCTCAATTATAATTGATGTTGTTCACTTGTGGTAGCATCTAAAGCTTCTTTATAATCTAGTATAACGCCCATCAGCGATGCATGCACAAAGGTTTGTGGAATATTACCCAGGGGCTCTCCAGTTTTAACATCACCTTCTTCGGGCAAAAAGCCCAGGTCAGTAGAAAAGTTTAAAACGGCATCAATGATGGTCTTTGCTTTATCTATGTTTTTAGCAGTAACATAGTATTGCGCCATCCAAAGACAACCTGCTAAAAAAACACCTTCGTCTTTTGAATTGGATTGTATAAGGTGACGATGATACAACTCTCCTGATTTATAATCTTTCTCTATTCGTTCAATGGTTTTTAGCATCACAGGGCTGTCGGGTGCATCGTACCACCACACTGCATAAAGAGCGGATGTTACATCAACGGCATCACTACCTGCATACACTGCATAGGCACCATCGGAGGTTAGACAATGGGCGGTAACAAATGCACGGATTTCTTTAGCAGTATCAAGCCAAAGTCGTTTCTGTTGTTCATCATCCGCATACGCAGCCAGGAATTCAAAGCTTTTGGCCACCAGCACTTTGCTTGAAGTAAATTGTTCCTTCACATGTTCTTCCCAAATACCGTGGTCCTTCTGCTTCCAGTTCTTCACCAGGAAGCTGGCCGTTTTTTTCACTGTTTCCCAATGAGGCTTCTCTTTATTTTTATTATAGATTTGTTTGGCGGCTAATAGTACATTACCCTGTCCATCCAGTTGCAACTGCTCGCCAGCATTGTTGCCTATCCTGAGTGGCCTGGAACCCTTGTATCCTGTTCCTGGTATTTCTGTTTCGTAAGGTGCTGGCTTATGATCCAGGTCATAAAATGGAATAAATAAATCCTTCTTGTTTGTATTTCTGCCGGCACACAGGAAGTCTAAAAAACGTTCTGCTTCCCTGCCTTTACTTCCTGCCCTAACCAGGGCACTCACATTCATTGCGGTATCACGCAACCATACATAACGGTAGTCATAGTTTCTTGCACCACCTAGCATTTCGGGTAGTGAAGAAGTAGCCGCGGCCAAAATACCTCCACTGTTTTCATAGGTAACCAATTGAATGGCTTTGTATGACTGGTAAAATGCTTCTTTGTATGGTCCATCATAAATGATGTTGCTCATTATTTGGTTCCAGTATTGCAACGTGTATTGTAATTCATACTGCAGGTTTTTTAAGTTGATATGCGGTAGTGCTCTTTTATCATCTACCAACATACACCACCCCTGTTCACCTGGTGGAATGGTCATTTGAATGGTGTCATCTGATACATGCAAAGAATGAGATGCGTGTATATAAAATTCAAACCTATCTTCCCAAATAATATTTTTTTCTTTATTGAATTTGAAAGAAGGTGAAGTGCGGCTATAATCCGGTTTTGGGTAAATTGTCATTTCCACAGCAACAGGAGAAGGAGAAACCATTCTGCAAATGCCGGAGATGTTGTCTGACGCCGGCATAAAATCGGTAACGGTAAAAGAACCATTCACTACCTCAAACTCTGTTATCAGCACGGCGCTGTCATCCCGGTAGTACCTGTGTCTGAATTGTTTTGCTTCTGCATCTATGCTCCACCAGCCGCCCTTTTCATCAATCAACAGTGAAAACAAAGAAGGCTGGTCGAAACGCCAAAGGCAATACCAGTTCACTGTTCCTGTTTTGTCAATTAGGGCACAGCTCTTTTGATCACCTATTACAGCCACATTTTTAATGTTGGGCTGAAGTGGTGCTATTCTAAACATTCTTAATTGTTTTACTTGCTAAATAATTTTCTCAACGCATCTTTCACCACGGGCGCTATTATCACAGCGGATAAAATATTGATGGCTGCACCGGCAATACAATAAGGGCAAACTCTTTTCTGCTTAAAAACCATATCGCCTAAATAATACACTGCACCGGCTGTATTGACAGCAATCACTCCACCTAAGGCTGCATCGAAGAAAGGTTTTCGCCCCGACTTTTCCGTGCCGCCAACTGTTGCCAACAGCATAGCAGCGGCATATAAGCAGGTGCTAATAGCGCCATCCGGAGCCTTCATGCTATAGGCCTCCGGTGCTGCATTCACTTTATTACTATCAAAAATTTTAATAGGCACCTCCGGTAATCTATCTATAGCCCCTGACTGGTATAATGTAATAAAGGCAAAATCAACAATTCCCAAAGCGGAAAGACGAAGCACCTGTCTGCGCTTTTGAAGATTTTTATCATTGCTGGTAAGTAGTTCTTGTCTTATGGCTGCTGTTCGCATACGTTATGTTTAAATAGTTTAACTTCTTTTATTATTTAATCCTGCTATTACAGCGATCACTGCCAACCGTGGAACTGCTCTTATAATATTTCTATTCATACTTGCACAAAGGGTATAGTTTATTTTAGCTGCTATGTTATTACATGTTCCATGCGAACCTCTTTCTTTTTGTTTTCCACAGCTATTTTTCTTGGTTTAGATAGTTAGTCGTCATTATTGATAGAAACTGACATAATTTTTTGATAAAAAGATGTTTGTTTAAGAATAGTTCGGAGCTTTATATCTGGTATAATTACCTTTAGGTCGAGTTATTCCGGTAAACTATATTGTTATTGCAACAAACAGCAATTAGCCTATTCGTTTTCTACTAATAAGCAAGTTATTTATAGTTAATAGCCGAATACACGATTATCACCGTGAACGGAGTCTTTCCTTTTACATAAAATGGACAGGTGCAAACCATGATGTTTTTGATGAACTCGCCCGGGCATGTATGCAAAAGTTGACATTCAGCGAATCGGTCATAGCAGGCATCGTTTGTTCTTAATGAAGCCGTTGGCAACATAGAAGGGCAATCCTTTATTTATGTTGTTCAGAATGGCAAAGCAAAAAAGGAAGATGTAAAAACAGGAATTAGTGGTGAAAAGTACATAGAATTATTAGAAGCGCCTTTGAAAGAAACGGATTGGAACCGTTTTAAAATTACAGTTAGATTATCAATGTGGCGTTTGAATATAATAAGGCACAGTTTTCTCTGTTAGCTGCAAGCGGCTACACATACAAAACGGTCCCTGAATTGTATGACATAAAATTAAAAGAGATGAATAAATTAATTCCTGTTTTTATCATAAGTCTTTGCCTTTTGTTACATTCATCGTGCGGACAAACAACAAATATGAAAAGTAATAATAAAAGTGAGGAGCATCTGTACACGAACGAACTTATTCATGAAAGCAGTCCTTACTTATTGCAGCATGCGCACAACCCAGTAAACTGGTATCCCTGGGGTGAGAAAGCATTGAAAAAAGCGAAGGATGAAAACAAAATGATTATCATCAGCATTGGTTATGCTGCCTGTCATTGGTGCCATGTAATGGAAAAGGAAACTTATGAAGACACCGCGGTTGCCCGTATCATGAACGAACATTTTATCAGCGTGAAAGTAGACAGAGAAGAACGACCAGATGTAGACCAGGTTTATATGAATGCCGCCCAATTAACTACCGGAAGTGGTGGATGGCCGTTGAATGCATTCGCTATGCCCGATGGTAAGCCCTTTTATGCAGGCACTTATTTTCCTAACAAAGACTGGAAGCAAATACTCAGTTATTTTATTGACCTGTACCAGAACAGCCCTACGGCGCTTAGTGAGCAGGCGGCAAAAGTTACGCAAGGTATTCACGCTATCGAGAATGTGCCTTTCAATAAAGCAACGGCTTCATTTACCATTAATAATCTGGAGGCTAACTTTAAAAACATACAGCCGAATATAGATTACCAAAAGGGAGGCGAAAAGAGAGCGCCTAAATTTCCCATGCCCGCCGTATGGGAATACCTGCTTTATTATCATTACCTCAGTAAGAACGAAAAAGCATTAGATGCAGTAACAACTACTTTAAATAACATGGCAATGGGTGGCATTTACGATCATATTGGCGGGGGTTTTGCCCGGTACTCAACGGATGCTGACTGGCATGTACCTCACTTTGAAAAAATGTTGTACGATAATGCGCAACTCGTAAGCTTATATGCGCATGCCTACCAGGCAACGAAAGACCCTCTGTATAAAAAAGTAGTGTACGAAACGCTTGACTTTATTGACAGGGAAATGACTTCTCCCGAAGGCGGTTTCTATTCGTCGCTCGATGCAGACAGCGAAGGGGAGGAAGGGAAATATTATGTGTGGGCAAAAACAGAAATTGAAAATGTGCTTGGTAAAGAAGCTACGCTTTTTAACGACTACTATAATGTAAGTACAGGTGGAAATTGGGAGCGGGATAAAAATATTTTATTCAGAAAGACTTCAGATGAAGCCATAGCCGCAAAATATAAGCTAACCAAAGAGCAGCTAAAAGAAAAGATTGAAGCAGACAATGCAACACTTTTAAGTGCACGTAGTAAACGTGTACCACCCAACCTTGATGATAAAATATTAACAGCATGGAATGCTTTGATGCTGAAAGGTTATGTAGATGCATACCGAACATTTGGAGAAGAAAGGTTTTTGGATGCAGCGCTT
>JBDSBP010000009.1:0-6880 GCA_039921525.1 Chitinophagaceae bacterium
CACCCCGCTTTCTACCAAAACGAAGGGAGATCACTTCGTTGGTGATTATTATGTAAAGTTCAACGACGAGTATAAAAGACAGGTAGAGGAATTGATAAATAACGGGTTGAGTAAAGCTGACGCGGAAAAAGAAGCTCCCATTATAAAAACAACGCAGGAAATGCTGTTGAAATGGGAACAGGACGATCCGCAGGTACGCGAGCTATGGAAAACCATGAATGGCTGGGTGTATGCAGGCTTTGATGAAACCTACAAACGCATCGGTAGTAATTTCGATAAGATATATTATGAAAGTGAAACTTATCTGGATGGAAAAAAATATGTGGAAGAAGGCCTCGAAAAAAATGTCTTTTTTAAGAAGGAGGATGGAAGCGTATGGATAGATCTCACCTCCGACGGACTGGATGAGAAATTGGTATTACGGAAAGATGGAACATCTGTTTATATCACACAGGATATTGGCCTGGCCTCTCAAAAATACGAAGACTATCAAATGAATCAAAGCATTTTTGTAATTGGTGATGAACAGAATTACCATATGAAAGTGCTGAAACTAATCTGCCAGAAATTAGGGATGCCCTATGCCGACAACATCTATCATTTATCATACGGCATGGTTGAACTTACCACCGGAAAAATGAAAAGTCGCGAAGGCACGGTAGTAGATGCCGATGAACTTATTGATGAAATGGTAACGGACGCGGAAATCAAAACAAATGAATCAGGAAAGGCGAAAGATTTTACTGATGATCAATTGAAGGAGCTCTATGAAATGATTGGCATCGGCGCTATGAAATTTTACCTGCTTCGTGTAGACCCTAAAAAAAGAATGATCTTCAACCCGGAGGAATCGATCGACCTGCATGGTTTTACAGCAACGGCCATTCAGTATACTCATGCGCGGCTAAAATCTATTTTAAGGTCTGAACAACCAGCGGCCAAACCATTCGACCAGGCGAAACTTTTTCCATTAGAGAAAGAATTAATACTTATGCTGGAAGAGTATCCAGACCGGATCGAAGATGCCTGTAAAGATATGAACCCATCCGTGTTAGCCATCTATGCGTATGAAGTTGCCAGGAAGTTTAATTCGTTTTATGATGTTCACTCGGTATTAAAAGCGGAATCCGAATCTAAAAAAGACCTGCGTTTACGTATTGCACAGATGACGGCTAATGTTATTGCATCTTCGATGGCACTGCTGGGAATTAGAGTGCCGGAGCGGATGTAGATTTCCTGTATGAGGACTGCTTTGCCTATCAGCTATCAGCTATCAGCTTTCTAACCTGGTGCAGGGTAACAAGCCGATAGCTGATAGCTGATAGCTGATGGCTGATAGCCGTACTCACTTCAGCACAATCGCCGCAAGCGCCGGCAGGTGTACATTCAGCTCCAAATAGTTTTCTTTCTTATTCAACGATGTAATTTTAATATCCGGGTTATAAACATCTCCCGTTCCCCAATACTTTTTATTGTCGCTATTAAATATTTCTTTCCATTCCGATTTACCCTTTATCTTAATTTTCCAATCCCAACGCACCACTGGAGTCATATTCAAAACAATTAAAAGATCTTCTTCAGGGTCTTCTCCCATCCTCCGAAAAATCATTACACATTCATCCCGGTGAGTAAGGTCATGCCACTCAAATCCAGCTTCTGAAAATTGTTTTTCATATAATGCGGGTTCATGTCTATATAAATGGCAAATATCTCTCACACAATCCTTCAGCAATTTATGCGAATCGTATTGCAGCAATTCGGAGCAATTCCCATGGCAGTTCCGTTTTATAATTCCATTCGGAAGTAGATCCGAATTCGTTTCCCATGAAAAGCAACTTGCCGCCGGGATGTGTAAACATATACGTGTACATCAATCGAAGGTTGGCAAACCTCTGCCAGTCGTCACCCGGCATTTTATAGATCATTGGTGCTTTTCCGTGAACCACTTCATCATGGCTTAGCGGTAGTATAAAATTTTCATGTTTGAAATATACCATGCTAAAAATAAACTGATCCTGCAGGCTTGCGCGATATATGGGATCTGTTTTAAAATAATCTAATGTATCATGCATCCAGCCCATCATCCATTTCATTCCAAAACCAAGACCGCCTGTAGAAACAGGTCTCGAGACTCCCGGCCAGTCAGTAGATTCCTCCGCGATCATCTGAACATCCGGAAAATCGCGATAAATGGTTTCATTCAGATCTTTTAAAAATGCGATGGCTTCCAGGTTCCCATCTCCTCCTGATTCATTAGGTTCCCACTCTCCTTCGTTCCTGGAGTAGTTTAATTTAAGCATACTTGAAACAGCATCTACTCTCAGTCCATCAACATGAAATTTATCAAACCAGAATCTTGCAGAACTTATCAGGAAAGATTTTACTTCTCCTGTTTTATAATTAAAAATATAAGAGCTCCAATCGGGATGATATCCCTTACGCATGTCGGCATATTCATAGGTGTGTGCACCATCGAATTTGAACAGTCCATGTGCATCGTACGGAAAATGTGAAGGCACCCAGTCGAGGATCACGCCTATACCCTCGCGGTGAAAAGCCTCTACCATTTTCATAAAATCCTGGGGTGACCCATACCGTGAGGTTGGTGCAAAATAACCGGCACCCTGGTAACCCCAGCTTCCATCAAAAGGATATTCCATCACAGGCATAAATTCCACATGCGTAAAACCCATTTCTTTTACATAAGGCACCAGTCTTCCTGCCGTATCTGCATATGAATTATATCGCTCTTCATCATTCTTACCAGGCCGCATCCAGCTTCCAAGATGTACTTCATACACACTCCAGGGTGCAGCCAACGAATTTTTCCTTTTTCTTTTCCTCATCCATTTATCATCTTTCCATTCATAGTGCAGGTTCCAGGTAATGGATGCGGTTTTGGGCCTTCGTTCCCAGTAATGGGCAAACGGATCACCCTTATCTATTTCCACCCCTTCATACCCGGTAATATGATATTTATAAAGCTCGTCTGATTTTAGATTCGGGATAAAACCTTCCCAGATGCCACTCTTGTCCCACCGGGGAAATAATGGGTGTTCCAATGCTTTCCAATTATTGAAATTTCCGATTACGGATAATTCAGTTGCATGGGGAGCCCATACGGCGAAATACATACCCCATTTATCATTAACCCGTAGCGCATGAGATCCAAATTTTTCGTATAGACGATTATGTGTTCCATGTTGAAAGCTGCGGACATCTTCTTCATCTAATAAAGAATAATTCCAAACGGGTTTGGAATTATCCACAAAATTTTTATCTTCATAACGCTCTAATATAGGTGCTTTTTTCTTTTTTGCTATCTCCTTCGTCTTTATCTTTTTTGTCAACTTTATTTTTTTTCTTATTTTTTTGTGGATTTCTTTTCCAAATGCGTCATAGCTGGAAAATACAAGATTTTTTTGAAAATTTCTCTTTAACGTAATATTATGAGACGAAATATTCCAGGTTATTTTTATTTGGTTAATATTTGGTTATTCATTCTCATAAGAAGCTAAAGGAAATATTTTAATTAAATAACCACCAGCCAACCTGTCTAAATGCGAAGATTAACCCTTGTCCTGATAATATTTAGCTGTGCATCTCATTATGCCTTTTCGCAAAAGAGTATAATCAAAGGTTCCATTAGCGATACCAGTGAGAAGAAAAACCTTACAAATACTGTCATCGCTGTTTTGCGCAAAACAGATTCTGTAATGGTTGGGTTTACACGAAGTGACAAAACGGGTAATTTCACCATCAAAAATTTACCGGCGGGTAAATCCATCATTTTAGTCACGCATCCAAAGTATGCCGATTATGTGGATGAAATAGACATAGCAGCAAACTCCCCTATAGATCTTGGAAAAGTTATCCTCACACAAAAAAGCCAGCTACTACAGGAATATATTGTAACCAACGCCGGGGCCATCCGTATAAAAGGCGACACCACAGAATTTAAGGCAGATAGTTTTCATATGAAGGCCGGGTCTACGGTAGAAGATCTTCTCAAACAATTACCGGGTATCCAGGTAGATAAAAACGGCAAAATAACTGCCCAGGGAGAAGCGGTTCCAAAAGTTTTAGTAGATGGTGAAGAGTTCTTCAGCGACGACCCTACTGTTGTTACGCAGAATATGTTATCTGATGCGGTAGATAAAGTGCAGGTATATGATAAAAAAAGTGACCAGGCAACATTTACCGGTATTGATGACGGACAAAAAACAAAAACCATCGATCTTAAACTAAAAGAGAATAGGAAAAAAGGATATTTCGGGAAATTGGAAGGGGGCACCGACGCGCAGAAATACTGGAACAACAGCGCTATGTTCAATGCCTTTAAAAAGAAGCGCAAGTTTTCCACGTTTGGTCTTATGTCAAATACCGGAAAGACAGGCCTTAACTGGCAGGAGAACACTAACTACGGAACATCTGGAGGCCTGGATATGATAGAAGAAGGGGGTAATATATATTTTTCCGGCGGCTCAAGTGATGATTTTGGCGGCGGTTGGGATGGCAGTTTTTATGGGGAAGGTTTACCGAAGGGATGGAACGCAGGTGCGCTCTACTCTAACAAATGGAACAATGATAAGATAAGCTTTAATACCGGTCTTCAATATAAAAAGTTAACTACGGAAGGGCGAGGACTTACCCAAAGCAAATACATACTGCCAGATACTTTATATTACAACAATGAAAACGGCAGCAGTTATAGCAGCAAATATCGCAATACGCTAAACGGCATGTACGAATACCAGCTCGATTCGAGTTCCAGTCTGAAATTAACGGCACAGGGTTATACCGGCAAATCTACCAACATAAATAATACCTATTCAGAATCCCTGGATGAAGATGGAAAATTTGTCAATACCAGTAACCGACGCACCACTGCATTGGCGGATAACAAAGGCATGAATGCTACCTTGTTTTATCGGAAGAAATTCAAGAAAGCAGGTCGTACCATTTCATTAAACATGAATGAGAATTATACGGAATCACACTCTGATGGTTTCTTAAACGCCGAATATAAATACTATGATGAAGCAGGATTTGTAAAAAAATCTGAAGTCACCGATCAGCAAAAAGTCAGGGACAATATCCGCTCCGGCCTTACATCCCGAATCGTTTATACAGAACCGTTATCAAAAAGATCCATCCTGGAATTTAATTATAGCCTTAATAATACACATGGCCGCTCCGGTGTTACCACCCTTGAAAAAACCGGAACAAGTGGCGGCAAATATCAAAATGTGATTGATTCTTTAAGTAATGATTACAGTCTTAACGTGCTTACCAACTCCGCCGGTGTAAACTACCGGTATGCAAAACCCAAGAAAATAAATTTTTCTTTTGGAGGTAATTTTTCACGTGCTGATTTTGTACGGCGAGACAGAAAGGCTGATTCGTCAGTAGCCTACAATTTTTTAAATTTTTTCCCGAGAGCCAATGTGAACTTTACTTTACCAACCGGTGCCAATATTTACGTTAATTACTCAGGCTATACAAGGGCCCCTTCCATAGATCAGATCCAACCTATTAAAGATAATAGTGATCTGCTGAACCAAAAGATTGGTAATCCCGATCTGAAACAATCTTTCCAGCAACAGTTCAGGCTTTCCTATAACTCTTATAAATTATTAGCTCAGCGTTATTTTTATGTGAGTATGAATTTCAATGCGGTGTCCAATGATTTTAGCACTATCAACTATGTAGATCAGCTGGGACGCAGAATTTCTCAACCTGTTAATGTACAGGGAAATTATAATTACGGCATGAATGGTGCTTATGAAAAAAAATTAAAAAAGCCTGAACTCACCCTTGGTGCATATTTTAATATCAACAATAACCACAATACCAATTTTATAAATTCACTCAAGAACATAAATACTTCAACAAATATTGGTATAGGTCCAAGACTGGCATTGCAGAAAACAAAAAAGTATGAAATCAGTTACCGTCCTTATATTTCATTTACCAAGTCAACTTCTTCCATCCGGCCCGATGAGCCCACCAAATATGTAACCCAGGAACATAATGTTAATGGAAATTTATCCCTGCCCTGGAAATTTGAATTTAATACAGATTGTACTTTTAGTATAAGACAGAAAACAGATGCTTTTGACAGAAACACGAATGCGATCCGATGGAATGCCCGACTGGACAGGAAATTTCTTAAAAAGGACGCTGCCGTTATACGGCTGGCTGCCTTCGACATCCTTGATCAGAATATAGGTTTCCAAAGAAATGTAAATAGTAATTTTATTTCTGAAAGAACATATGATACATTTCGCAGGTACGTGATGCTTTCTGTAATCTGGAATTTTAGTAAAAATGGTGTTCCTCAACAATAACCGTATTAAAACATTTTTATGCATTTGAAATTAGCCATGTTACTTTTTTTTGTAGTTGGTTTGTCTGTTATGTGCTCGGCGCAATCAGTCGGCACTCCACAATTTATTACTAAGGGAAAAATTGAATATGAACGCAAAACCAACCAGCATGCCTATATGGACGAGAACAGTTCCTGGGATGCGATGCTCAAAAAAAATTTTCCAAAATTTATCACCGCCTATTTTAACCTGAGCTTTGATAATTCGCATACTTTATACACTACAGGAAAGGAGCCGGAGGTCAGGCAAAACAAGTTCTGGGGTCTTTTTGATCCGGAAAATATTGTATCCACTCAGCTGGATAGCAGTACCATTCTCACCCAGAAAACTCTTTTTAATGATACCTGGTTGATTTCTGATTCTGTAAGGAAAATAGATTGGAAAATTGGAACGGAGATCCGGAAAATCGCCGGGTTTGATTGCAGGAAAGCAGTGGGTAAAGTGCTGGATTCTATTATCGTCATCGCCTTTTATACGGATGAAATTTTAAC
>JBDSBP010000010.1:0-31431 GCA_039921525.1 Chitinophagaceae bacterium
GCAGCATTTGTATCCGGTTTAAAACGGGTGATTCTTTACTATGACCAGGTTAAAAAGGTGTGTAAAAATAACATGGTATTTTATTTCATTTATAGAAACTCACAAAAGTTCAAACAACTTTATTTGGAAGATGAGTAAACCTCTCGTGAGATAAAAAGATAATTTAAATATTGATTTATTCCATCAGTCCACAAATTATTTTAATGGGACTTATTAATATTTAATAAAAAATTTATATAAGCGAATCTGTGATGTCGGGAGAAATTTGATAACAAGTTTACCTCCATAATCTACTTATCGTCGGTCTTATTTTTGTCAGGCTCTTGCAAGCTGACAAATTTTTTATTACCTTAACTCAATGATAATAAACGTATTTTTTGAGAGATATAAAATGTTAATAAATTGAATGTGCAAATATTTATTACTCCAAATGCTTGCAAATATCAAAACTGTTTTACATATTTATGGTGGCAATGTCTAATCCGTTCTCTTCAAAAACATCGTTGTTTTACCATAAACTTTTTTAAGTATCACGTTCTTAAAAGCGAATGGTAAGGGTATATAAGTAGTTAATGGTAAGTGTATGCAATGAATGCTTGACTACTGAAAGAATCTCTGCAAAATATAAGCGACCTGGTAACGGCTAAATTATTTAAAGCACTTTTTTAGTTGGTAAAAATCAATAGAAAATAAATATCACCATATTCTTGTAATTAACCCGGAAGCCGAAAAGGGAATAGAGTAGGCACTTTAAAAAACCAATTATTATGGCACAGAATCCTGAAGCACAAATGACCCTTGAGCAAATTGAAGCACACATTAAAGATGCGAATTTAGAAGATTTTAACAAGCAAGCAGCTCCCGGACAAGCCGGTGCTCAACAAGACCTGGCTGGACAGTTAGCCAGAGTATGTGGCGTTTACAGAGGAGTTAGACCGATTTTATCTGTAGTTCAAAGCTTTCCACTTCTCCCTGGCTCAGTAAAATCTGCAGTAGGAACATTCGTTAGTGTGATGAATACTATTTGTCCGTAGTCAAGACAAGAGGCTGATGTTTCTCAACATCAGCCTCTTATTATTTAAGAGAGGCATGTAGAAATATCGTGAATCGTTGCCATTCTTTCTTCGGGGGACACTATTAATGGAATGTTGTGTCTCGGTAAGCACCGCTTGTGAGACCGGCGCTTAGGGGTCTATTTTTTTTAACGATATCACTACCGTAATATTTATGACGTATTTTAGAATGGGTCTATTTTAAAAAGGTGTTTATATCTTACATTATACTGTGCCTGCAGTTTCAACAATCTCCTTCCTAAAGCTTCGCCTATTTAAGCTTAATAAAAATCGAATATTGAGCAGGACACGCAACCTTGCCTTTGTAGTCTATTTTTGAAAAAATAAATTGTAATTAATAAATCAAAATAAATAATTCGTTATGGAAGTCGAAAATAAAAATGCAAGTACTGATGAAACCATAAACAAACAGGCAGATTTACCTGGCAATACAGGTGAGGATCCGGATGAACATAAATGGTGTTTTGCCTGGTTTGCTAACAAACCTCATGCTAAGGATCAAAACGAAAGGGCCGCTTTGCTTAAGGACACCAAGTGGCCGCAGGGCAGTATCATTACGATATCATTTCTAGATGGTCGTCCGGAAGTATGGGAAAGGGTTAAAAAAGCAGCCATGCAATGGGTGGCCCCGGGAATGGCCAATTTAACGTTTGCTTTTCGGAAAGATACCACTGATACTGATATTCGCATTACATTCAAATTTGCCGGTTCCTGGTCTGTACTTGGTACAACGTGTAAAACGGCTGATCCAAAACAGGCAACCATGAACTTTGGCTGGTTAACAAAAAATTCAACCGATGATGAAGTCAATCGTGTGGTATTACATGAATTTGGCCATGCATTGGGTTTAACACATGAGCATATGAATCCCGGAGGTGTAATTCCATGGAACCGTGAACAGGTGATTAAAGATCTTTCGGCTCCACCTAATAACTGGCCAATTGAAACAATTGAAAGCAATATGTTTAAGACATATGAAAAAAAGGAGACGAACTTTACAGCCATCGATCCTAATTCTATTATGATGTATCCCATTCCGAAAGCCTGGACTACCAATGGTTTTACCGTTGATTTAAATACTAAATTATCAGAGACAGATAAAAATTTTATAAGGCAGCAGTATCCCTGATATACATTAAATTGGATAATGAATTGTTAAGGCAGGCAGGAAATTATATAGGAGGAATTATTTTTATAGTTCAAAAACAGGTATATGGATAAAGATCGTGCGATTATTGTGGGTTTGCAGAACTATCCAGGACTCGATGATCCTGCAAATGGACAGCCTTCTTTATCAGGTGCTGAAAATGATGCGATAGCATTTAAAGAATGGGTAATATCTAAAGATGGTGGTGATGTTCCCCTGCAAAATGTTGATATTATTCTTTCTTCGGACTATGCTCCAAAATTTGATTCTATTTTAGATGCATTGCCGGCAGAAAGAGAAGTTGCGAAGGCTTTTCAAAAGCTTCGTTTTATCTCCCTTGATAATATCAACCAGGGTATTGATCCCAAAGTCGGTCGTCGCTTATATATTTTTATGTCGGGCCATGGTATTACTCCAACCCCCTATGGTTCTAAAAATGTTCGGGAAGCAGCTTTGTTAATGGCTGATGTGGACCCTACCAATATAGGATCAGCCAGGTATCATATACCCGGAACATATGCAGCTACCTGGTTTTGTGAAAACCAGTGTTTTGACGAGGTTTTCCTGTTTATGGATTGCTGTCGAGATATTCAGATCGTGCCTGCGATAAATTCTTTTTTTCCGGCAAAAGGTAATTTTGACAGCACAACACATTTTTATGCTTTTGCTACCCAATGGTCGCGAAGGGCCAGGGAAAAACCTATGCAGGATGAAAATGGAAAAGTGAGGGGTATTTTTACAAAAACGCTGATTCTGGGATTGGGAGGGGCCGCCGCAGAACCGGCTCTTAATGATCCTACAAAAGGGGTTATCACGGTATCGTCCTTAAAAAACTACCTGATCAATAACATGAAAGAATTTATAGATCCTGAGTTCAGGCAGGATCCGAAAGTTCAGGAGCCGGAAATCGATTACACACCCAGGTCGAATGATGGCAAGGACATTGTTATAAAAGAAGCGCCCTTAAAGAAATTTCCTGTTGTTATAAAAGTGCCTTCCGGCGTATCAGGAGATGTTATGGTGATGGATAGTGGATTCTCACCCGTTGACCAGCAGACCATTAATAAATCACCCATGGAAATCTCTATGGACCTCCCTCGTGGCAAATACTGTGCTTTTTTAAGCACCAATGCCAAAAGCCGCAGTGTATTTGATGTTAAGGGTGTTGAAGATATGGCCAACAAACGAGTAGTGGAATTAACCGCTTAAAAGATATAAATATGTCAACGGACGAATTATATAATCTCACCGTTATTACAGGAGACGAAGCAGCAGAAATATTTATTATTAATGGTCAGTTTAGTAGAATTGCTTCCGGGATAGGGAAGCAATTTGTTTTTAAATTAAGCAGGGGATTATACTCCGTAAAGGTAAGAGCTGGCTCGGAAACAAAAGAGAAGCCGGTAGCATTGCTAAGTGATGATTCAATAACATTTGATCCAATAGAATTTTCCTCGCCGGCACCACTGGAAGGAACCGGGAAAACGCATGAATTTCATAATGGGAATGCAGTAGAAAATAGCAACCTGGTACACGTAACGATCGGACAGGGAAGCCAGATTTATATTTTTGCCAGAAATTTTTCTGAAAAGGAACGTTCGTCAACTAATGTACCTTTAAATCGGGATCCCGCAACCGGCTTAACATTGCGGAATTCGAATGATGAAGTATTGGTTGATTATGGAAATCCTGATATTGGTATTTATAGTACTGATTGGGAACCCTGGTCTGCCTGTAATGTAGAACTTAACCCGGGAATATATTTCCTGAGTTTGAAAACGGCATCCGGCCAAACCTTACAACAAACTATAGTGGCCTCCCCGGATTGGCAAACGCAGGTGTTTTTATTACAACGTAACTATGGCTTAAAGGAAAAAGACATCCGGGCTGATTTGCCAAATGGTTCCATATTCATGTCAAGATTAGGCATGGGATTTAAATCAAACAGGAAAGATTATGGAATTTCAGATGATCCTGATTTTCGATTGACGGAAATGGCGCGGCAGGCGTTGGTTAACGACCGTCATATTATAACGCGGAGTATTGAGTCGCAGATGCTCGATGACAAATGTAATAATCCAATGCTTGGTATTTATGGTGCTCATTTATTATTACTAGATAAAAAACCAGATACCACTAAATTACTTACTGTTCTTGGAAACCTTCGCAAGTTGTTAGTGCAACCGCATCCGGATGTGGAAGCGATCGCTATAAAATTAAAGGAACCGAGTAATTATATTTTTGATACACCTCCCATGTTGCGCTTAAGCTGGAATTATGTTTTAGATGCGTCTATACAGAAACCTGAATTAGTACCCGTTAACGCCATAACATCTCAAATTTCTAATCAATTATGGAGTGCTGATCCCTGGTTAGTTTGGGGGGATGTGCACCAGGAAGGTGCTACCAAAAATAACCTGATGGAACAATTTAAAAGGCTGCTGAAATTAGAAGGTAGTTCAGGTGATATAACAAATATTTCTCCCGGCCAATTACCACAGGGTGTAAGTATGGATATGCAGCCTGCAGCTCCGCAAAAATCGGTAGAGAATGAATACGCAGAAAACGCAGACATGGTTTCAAAAGATGAAGAGAAAATGGCTCATTTTGTGAAAGCACTTGGAGTGCCAAGAGGGAAATTGGATGAGATGATTAAAAATCTTGAAGAGTAGAGGGACGGGCCTTGATGCCTATCGTTAGCACACATATTTTCATGCGAAGCCCAACCAAAATGCAGGCTGAGCTTGTCTGGCTGGTCTTCAGAAAATGATTTTTCTAATGTAGGCCGGATGCCACCAGACAAATAAATATTTTTCCTGACTGGCAAAGAGCAACCCCCAGCTCCTACGTACTTACCTTTATCTCCGTTGCCAAAAAAAGATGCTGGTTAATAACACCCGTGGCAGTAACTTCTTTCCCAACAAGATCATTCAGAATGGAATCATTGAATGGGTTGCCTCCTACACGTCGTAGCACATACGTCGAATCACCCGTATCAATACATATAGCATTGCTTTCACTCTTCGACCCTTTGGCTGTTTTTTTTATTACCACCTTACCCCGGATGGTTCTTTTTTTTTCTTCAGGCATTTTATTTACTTTCCCAAATTCTAAAATCCAAAACACCCTGCTCATCTTCCTTCACTACTAATACCTTTACTCTTTCAACACCATTCTCCGTTTGTTTTTTTCTTTTTATAAAAGTTCTGTACACAGGATGACTTTTTATCTGCTGACTTTTTCCTGCTCCCACTGCAGCACTTTTTATTTTCGCCTGGTATACAGCCCCCTTGCTGGCATCTTTAAAATCCGTCGTTTTTAAAATTTCCTGCAATTTTTTATTGTCACTTGATTTTTCCGATTTGATTTGATTGGTTGAAGGTATAATCATGTTCCTAAGTCCCATCCCTTTATTGATCATTTTTAACCTTGCATTTTTGATAGATCCTACCATAATATTTTGTTGTGGTTCAACAGCATCATTAATGGCGGGTTGTACCGACGGATCTCCCAGCAAATAAAATTGAGCCAGCGTCTTTAGTTCATAAGGTTCAAGATCAGGACCGCTATCACTGAGAAATCGTTGCCGGGCTTCTAAAAATGCGCGACCCAATGACGCACCTTGTAAAACACTCTTTATAAAAAATTGTGTAATTAAATCTGCATTAGCGTTTCCATCTGGTGGCCCATAAGCAATGGTACTGCTCCCTACTAACCCAATGGCACCGTTTGATAAATAGGTATTAGCTATGCTGATGGTTTTTTCACTATTGCTTTCTCCATTTTGATCATATAACTGGGCTCCATAACAACACTCTGCCGCCACTATAGCACCGGCTGGCACTTTATCGCGAAG
The DNA here is from genome assembly GCA_039921525.1 of Chitinophagaceae bacterium. Taxonomy (GTDB): domain Bacteria; phylum Bacteroidota; class Bacteroidia; order Chitinophagales; family Chitinophagaceae; genus JADCRZ01. The sequence continues at coordinate 6,077 of JBDSBP010000010.1, forward strand.
CTCTTCAGGTTGTAAGGCAGTTGGATAATTATCTCCTTTCTGCCCGTAATACTTGGGATCTGATTTTGCCCCATGACAATTATAAAAATGAGTTAATGCATTTAACCGGGCGCTTTTAAATTTAGTAGGCGTTTTTTCACTTGCTATGGGCGACAATATAAGTGCTTTGCTCTCGTTAAACATGCGTCTAAGACTCATTACGGTTGACTTTGCCCAAACTTTGGCGGAGAGACAAAAGTAATTGCGATATTCATCAGGGTCTTTAGGTGTATGGTTTATTCCGTTCTCAATTAATATCTTAAAGTACTTAATATCTTTTTGCTTGCCAGGCATATCTGGTATACGTCCTACCACTCTTGTGGGACCGGTGAAATTATCTATTGAGCTACTATACGGTGCGTCACACGCATATGGAAGGTCTGACTCCACAATGGTATCGCCTAAGTCTTCATCTAACACGGGATTATCGATTTCCTGGAATGGGATAATATCCTGTGCCCCTAAAATAACAATATAAGCAGGGAGGTGCTTTTTATAAAGATCATCAATCGCTTTTTTACAGCTTCTATCCGAAACTTTTTTTACAACAGCAATGCCGGCTGCCTTTGCGGATTTTGCGGCATCAATGAAAACAATTTTAGTATCTAACCCGTTATTAGCGTCGGCCTTTTTAAGTTTATCTAATAATTGTACGATCCTGGAAATATTTTTTTCATACTTCCATTCCAGGTTGCCTTTGCTGGTAACAATCAGTTTAATAGGTTTTACAGACTTCATAGGTAGCCTTTTTTAATTTATTTTGGTTTATGAGTAGTCATTAAAAATTTTTTCAGCGTTAATGAAGCTGCAGGATGTGCAATCACCGCGTCTGTAAACGCGGCCCATTTTTTAGAAGGTATATTTTCATACTTCACTTCATTGTTATCAATAATTGCTGACAATTCAGGATAATTAAAAACAAGTTGGGCAAGTTCTGTATTGAACATTAACAACCGGTTGTTTGGTTTAGCAGCGGGCATGGCTTTGAACATGGTGGTTATGATAGGAAACCACGGAACTGTATCCTCTGGCGTTTTTTTCAAATCCTTGTTTACTGCGATATCAAGAGCGTTTTTTGCCTGGATGATACCGTTGCCAAAATTATTTTTAAAATTTTTATCATCTCCCTTTTTGAAGGCTGATTTGTACAAGGCATTGCGGATTGCTTCAACACGTTGCCAGGGTTGCAACGCATCTAATTCTTTATGATACTTACGGTAATAGATAGCGGCTGCAGCCGCTATTTGCGGGGTAGCAGAAGAGGTGCCGGCACCAGAAAACATAATGATTGAATCGTCGCCGGATGCCCAGGGTGTATTGGGGGTGAAGGCCGCCAATGCTCTATCCATATGGCGCTCAGGCCCGTAACATCCCTGCATTTCACCTAATTTACCGGAGTGATAAGGCTTGAAGTCATTGGTTACCCCACACGCTGCAATTACACGCTCGAACCGGGCAGGATAAATAACATGCTTGGTAGGAAGACCATTGAAATTATTGCCTGAAGCCGTTACAACTGTGATGCCCGCATCATAGGCTGCATTTACCGCATCAGCCCACGATTTAGTTGGTGCGCCACCCATACTCATCGAAACAACGTGAACCTGTGTTCCCGATTTAGACAGTCCCGTTAAGTAATTTAGCGCATCAGCAAAAGCACTTGTTTTTATAAGTACGACGGTGGGGGATATACGGCAGCAAATAACTTCTGCAAAAGGAGCCCCACCAAGAAAATCATTAAAAACTCCCTCATCTGTATTTATCTTGATCTTTGTTCCAGCCAGTATGCCTAATGTGCCTGTGCCATGCCCCGGGTTTCGAAGTAGCCCTGTTGTTTTTGGGTCATGGGCGTCATCTTGGGTTTCACCTTCTACAAAATTCCGTTGCAATTTATTTTTTCGTATTGAATCAGGAATTACTTTATGGGTTTGATTGTATCCTGTATCTAAATGACCTATCCGTATTGTATATTCGATGTTTGCAACCGCTTCGCGTGCTGACTTTAACTGCGAAAACTTGTCTCCCAGGTGCCAGATTATATTTTGCTTTGGCAGCCAATCCGGATCAAACCCGTTTTCAGAGATGCTCTTGGTGGCAGGTGCATTACTAAGGTCCCTCATCTTTTTAAATGATACGTCAATGTTTTGATCAGCTACAAATTCCTGTAATAAATCAGGCTCTACAAAAGTAGACTGGCCAAGAGCTTTAGCCGCCATATGCGCAACATCCCATGGATTCATAGCGGTATCTTTTATCTTCGTTTGAACATGCGTTTTTTGCGGGCCAGGGCTTTGCGCTGCGGCTGCTTTTAGTTTACTTCCTTTCGGTTGAGGAGAACTTACTTTTTTGCTTATTTTAGTGATAGGTACGCCCCCATCTTCTAAACCTTTTTTTAAATTAAACGGTGTTTTGCTGTTAGGATTTACAGGAGGAATTTCAATGATAAGTTCCACGGGTTGATTATAGATTTTCATGTGCGTAGTTTAATGATATGGGAAGTTTAAAACGTTTTGAATCGTTAATGTAATAATAAGATAGCAGTAATCAAAATAGAGAGGATTAAAATTATTTTAAATAATTTATTTTATAATCATTTGCAGGTCTTATCGGCTGACCAGGCTTTGCTTTCATAAAAAGGTATGTGGGTATTTGGAGTAGGTAGGTTTTTAAAGTATCGTAAACCTAGACAATCAATGTCGTTGACTTTTACATATAATGTTTTATAATCGATAAGTGATTACAAGCCTGTCGCACAAACCTATAAGGTTTTGCTTTTTAGTTCCAGCGCCCCGGGTATAATCCTTATAGGTTTTGGGAGGGAAGTCTGTTATTTTTCCTTCCTTATTAAGGGTACCATTTTGGACACATCTTTATGTGAATTAAAGAGCATGTGTCAGCGTACATTTTCGGAGATTTTAAGTGAAGCGCGCAAGATGCCTTTATTCAGGCCGCTTAAAGCGCTTCTCTGAAATGAAAAAAAATTGGGATCCAAAATGAAAAGTTACCAAATGATCCTCTCCCCGTCCTGTCATTTCAGCCAAAGTGCCGAGGCAACTTTTAATAAATACCTGTTGCGGTGCTTTGAGCTGAAATCTCCCAAAATGTAGAGTGAGTCGGTCTGGTTAAGCTTTTAGAAAAAGATGTGTAATAACGATGGCCTTTGAAAAGGAGAGGAAGATAGGTAATCGGTTCCCGTTTTTATATAATGAAAAAACGTTCAACAAAGTAAAATACTATCTAACAAGTACCCACGCTGCCCAATAATACGGCTCTGACCGGTATTTATTTTTCATCAATGTTTGTGCCTTAAAAAAAGCATCATGTATTGCTAGCCCGTTAAAAATATTTATATAAAATGCCTGCATGAATTCGGAGGTTTCTTCGTCCGGTACCATCCAAAGACTCATTATAAGATTTTTAACTCCTGCCATCCGGAAAGCTCGTTGAAGGCCATACACGCCTTCATTATCCTGGATATCACCAAGTCCTGTTTGACATGCTGACAGCACTGCCAGTCTTGTATTCGGCAAATATAAATTAGAAATTTCATAGGCGGTAAGTATGCCATCTTCCAGGCCTTCTATGGGGTTGTTGTTCCAGGCGCGATCTGCGCCTGCAAGCAACAATGCCGAGCGAAATAACGGGTTGTCTGATTTTATAAAAATTTTACCTTTGGTATAGGAATGTTGTAAATCAGTTTGTTTTGCCTGCTTTGGATCCGGAAAGAAAAAGGCGTGCGTGGCAATGTGTAATACAGCCGGGGATGCTTTTCCATTAAGCGCTTTTATGGATTCTTCATTTGCGTTCACACCTTGTAAAACGGTTGCCTTAAATTCTTTGTCGTGGGCTAAATTTGCGATTGTATTTACCTCCTGTTCAGTTCCGGCTAAATAATTAAAACTGCCTCTTGTTGTAAGATCACCGGGTAATGAGTTAGAAACAATGGCTGGCTTTTCGTAACCCAGAACGGCTAACTTTAAGGCTGCTTCATCTGCATCATATTTTACGCCGCCATATAGTTGAATTTTGTCTGTTTTCGTAATAATCCCCGAAGCCCTGTCAATAATGGAAGCTGTTGTATTCAATTGCGTTAGTTGATATTTATCGCTTAACATCTCCGTGGCACTAATGGAAAGGGCGGCAAAAGAGATATGGTGCATTTGCCCTGCCGGGGCGAAGTAAATTTTATTTATCCTGTTAAGACTCCCTTCCAGCGGTAACCACACAAGTTCATATAAAGATTTTGTTTTTAAAGCATCATGATAAACAGCGTATGTATAAAGTGATGTCACAAAATCATCTTCCTCTTCTTCGTTTTTGTTTAGCACACTATCCAATTGTGTTTTTTCGCAGAGCTGAACAAGTATCGGTTGCGGATCTTCTTTTCTGATTACCAAAGCAATATATAGTTTCCTGTCTGTCCAGTTTCTGCCATTAAAATATGGGAATTCTATAAATTCCAACGCGGCTTCTCCCTGTTGCAGGCTTTGTCGAATAGCCTGCCAATTTATCTTTGACCCCAGCTGCTGTTGCCTGAAAGCCGACGAAAAGAGGGTTAGTTCTTTTTCTAAACTATTTGCTTTTTCCTCCAGAGTTCTAAAGATCTCCCCACGATCAGCAATGGGTTTAGCGTACAACAAGGATAACCGCTTCCTGGTATCCATCCAATCATCGTATTTAGTTTGTGTGACTGAATCGGTATCATTGTAGATCGCGTGCCTAACTTGTTGAGAAGCAGATAAAATTAAATTGCGATAGAAAAGACAAACATCATAAATGAAACCTGTGTCAGGGTTGGGTGTTGATATAACAAACGAATAAAATATTTTATTTAGATAATCTGTATTAGCGAGGTACCAACTCTGTTCCATCTCCGACGTAAACTGTTGAAACCTGGATACCTGGTTACGTCTTGATTGAAATACCTCCACAAAATACTTTTGTGCCAGTTTATACAATTTCAAATTCCAATAAATTAATCCAAGGTTTTCACAACAGATCGCGTAATCAGGATGATCTTTCCCCAAAATCTTTTCTCTGCTTTCTATAGCCACAAGACAATAAGTTTCCGCTTTCCGGTATTCGCCACACTTTGAATAAAATACGCTTAAATTACTACAGCTTTCGGCGTAATCCTGGTGATCTTTGCCCAACACATCCTCTCTTATTTGTTTGCTTTCCAAATAAAGTTGTTCCGCTTTCTCCCAATCAAATAGTTCCATATAACAAACAGCCAGATTATTACACCGGGTGGCATAATCCGGGTGATTTTTACCAAGCACTTTTTCCGTTATTTGTTTAGCTTCTTTTAAAAGTGGCTCCGCCTTGTCGTATTCAACTTTTCTACGATAAACGTCGGCGAGATTATTACAGCTATTGCCAAAATCAGGATGTTCTGTTCCGAGGGCGTTCGCTGTTATTAGTTTTGATTCCAGGAGCAACAATTCGCCTTTTTGATACTGGCCCATATCAAGGTATAAAAGGCCCAGGTTATTGCATACGTGTGCGTAGTTTATATGCTCTTTACCCAGAACCGTTGCCCTTATTTCTTTAGCCTCCATAAAATTCTCTTCAGCTTTTTGATACTCACCCGTGATGTGAAATAGTCGTCCAATATTATTACAACTATAGGCATAATCAGGGTGCCTGTTACCTTTGCGTGTTGCCATTATATTTTTTGATTCAAGCAAAAGCAATTCGGCTTTTTTATACAGGCCTTCATCGGTGTACAAAAGAGCAAGATTATTACAGGTTGTGGCGTACAAGATACTTTCTTGAACTGCGATGTTTTCCAGTATTCTTTTCGCCTCCAGGCAAAACAGTTCGGCTTTTTCATAATCACCGGTTGATCTGTACAATTCTCCCAGGTTATCGCAACTGGTGGCGTAGTCAGTATGCTCTTTACCTAACACAATTTCCCTTATCTGCCTGGCTTCCAGGAAAAGCAACTCTGCTTTTTTATACTCGCCGGTAATTAGATAAACAGAAGCAAGATTGGCACAGCTATCGGCAAAATCTTTGTGCTCTTTGCCAACCACCTTCTCCCGTATTTGCCTGGATTCCAAAAATAATCTTACGGCTATCAGATAGTTGCCCGTAGAGAAATACAAACTACCCAGGTTATTACATATAAGTGCATAGTCCATATTGTCCTTACCGGATATTTTTTCCCTTAATTGTTTTACTTCCAGGTAATGCAATTCAGCCTTTGGATACAGGCCCAGATCCTTATATAAATTTGCCAACGTAATGCAGCTGTGAATATAATCAGCGTGTTCTTTGCCCAGCACTTGCTCCTTTATTTGTATAATATCAGCATAAATAGTTGTTGCTTTATTAAACTGGCCCATAGCAGCATATAATGCAGCCAGGTTATCAAAACTGAGTATATAATCCGGATGATTTTTGTCAAGCACTTTTTCTCTTACTCGTTTGGCTTCCAGGTAAAGTGCTTCCGCTTTTTCATACTGGCCGGTATCAAAATATACAGCAGCCAGATTGTTGCAGCTCAGCGCATACCCGTTATTTTCTTTTCCTAAAAATTGCTCCTTTATTTGTTTTGTAGCACGATGAAGTACTTCCGCTTTTTGATATTGTTTTGTAACCCGGTATAATTCTGCCAGGTTATTACAATTATTAAGATAAACCGGGTCGTTAAAACGAAGTGCTTTTTCCCAGATTTCTTTAGCTTCTACATAGAGGAACGCTGCTTTATCCAGCTTGCTCATTCTATAATATAAATTCCCCAGGTCTGCGCAACTGTTTGCATAATCTTCATGTGCTTTGCCAAATTGAGTTTCCCTTAAGTGTTTAAGATTTATATAAAGAAGTTCAGCTTTATCCAACTCACCTTTATTTATAAACGTTTGTGCAAGATTGTTACAATAACTGGCATACGCGGGATTTTCTTTAAGTAAAATATCCTTGCTTTCCTGTTTATGATAAATTTCAGGTTGCCCGCTTTTTTTCTCTTTCTCCATTTCCTTGTATAAAATATCCAGGTTTTTTGATATTGCCAGGTATTCAGGATCGTTCATACCCAGCACCCTTGACATTATTTGTTTAGCTTCCAGAAATAGGGCTGCCGCCTTTTCCAGTTTCCCTGTTAATTTGTATATGTATGCCAATTTATTACAGGTACCGGCATATTCCTTACTTTCTTTTCCCGGCACATTTTCCTGGATGTTTTTAACTTCTATGCAAAAGGGTGCGGCTTTTTGAAACTGTTCCGTCTCTTTATAAAGCAATACCAGGTTTTCACAGAAGACTACATAATTCGGATGTTCCTTTCCAAGCACTTCTGCGCATAGTTGTATTGCTTGAATATAATAACGTTCTGCTTTTTGAAATTCTTTTATATTTTGACAGGCAAAGGCAAGATTATAACAGATAATCACATAGTCCGCGTGATGTGTATTCAACGCGTTATCAAAAGCCTGTTTAGCTTCCAGTAAGTAGGGCGCTGCTTTTGCATATTGCCCGGTGCTTATATACAGGTTTTCCAGTTTGGCAGAGCTGTTTTTATAAAAGCTATGATCCTTGCCCAAAAGTTTTTCATAGATCAGTTTTACCTCTATGTAAACAGGTTCCGCTTTTTGATGTAAACCCAATTGCATGTAGAACGCAGCAAGGATATTATAGTTCGTAGCATAATCAAGCCGCTCATTTTCAAAACCAGGACGATTTTGTATTTCACGAGAGATTCGAACAGCTTCCACAAAATATGACTCAGCCTCGGTATTTTTATTATTTGATGCGAAAATATTTGCTAAAATTTGCAGGCTTTTGATGTGTTCTCTATGAAACTCTCCTAAATTATGTAGCGAAAACGTTCGGGCCTCCAATGCTTTTTGAAAAGCCTTATCGTCCTGGAATTCCTGGAAAAATTTTTCTGCTTCTTCATTAAGCGTTTGCGCTTTTAATGAAATGGCTTCATATGTGGGAGAAAATGGCATTGAACAAAGATTTTAGAATACTTTAGTCGGCATCCATGAAGATTTTTTGTAAAATAAGAATTGTTAGTTATAGATTCGAACAATATTGAAATAAAGAATGTGCATTCCAATCTGAAGCAAACCTGTGATTATTAAATCTACATCAACGATGAAAATTCTTGCTTGTCTTTCCATGATCTTCTTTTCTTGTATTTCCGTACTTGCTGTTTTCTCACAAAAGAAAACAACCGGATCGGATAACAGTGCTCCAAAAAACGGGAGTGTAATTGACTTTTCGTCCGCTCACCTGGTGCTGGCACCGGGCATGAGCGGCCCCGAAAAAAAAGCCGCGCAGATGCTGGTGGAAGAAATTGAAAAACGAAGTAATGTTCGTTGGGCGGTTTCAGAAAAACCAGGCCAGGAGACTGTTTACTTAGGGCAGCGGTCAGCGTTAGTCAGTGCCTTCCCTGAACTGGCAGATAAACTAAAAAACAACAGCAACGACAAACCGGAAGGTTATCGCATAACCACGTTAAAGTCCGGCCAGGTAGTTGTTGCCGGCAACGATGCAAGAGGTGTATTGTATGGCGCCGGCCACCTGCTTCGCTTGCTTAACTTTAGTCGGTCCATGGCATCACTGCCGGCAGGCATCGATTTGCAAACTTCCCCGAAATATGCTTTACGCGGACACCAGTTAGGGTACCGCCCTAAAACCAATTCTTACGATGGCTGGACGGTGGCCATGTGGGAGCAATACATCCGTGAACTCGTTATATTTGGCGCGAATGCCATCGAGCTCATTCCTCCCGTGTCTGATGATGATGCCGATAGTCCGCATTTTCCTATACCACCCATGCAAATGATGATTGAAATGTCGCGTATTGCGGCTGAATATGGAATTGAATGCTGGATCTGGTACCCGGCCATGGAGAAAGATTATGGTGATGCGGCTACTGTTACGAAAGCCCTGAAAGAATGGGGAGATGTGATCCGGCAACTGCCAAGGGTAGACGCAGTATTTGTTCCCGGAGGTGATCCCGGCCACACAGCTCCGAAAGATCTTTTTCCCATGATCGAAAAACAGGCCGCACAATTAAAGAAACTACATCCTGCGGCAAAACTGTGGATGTCACCCCAGGGTTTTAATGCTGCATGGATGGAGGATTTTTACCGTATTATGAAGACGCAGCCAGCATGGCTGGAAGGCATTGTGTTTGGCCCGCAGCAGCGGGAAAGCCTGGATGATCTGAAATCCCGTTTACCAAAGCAATACAAGATCCGTTTTTATCCGGACATCACACATAGTCTCCGTTCCCAATACCCGGTTCCTGATTGGGATTATGCTTACCAGGTAACGCTTAACCGGGAGCCCATCAATCCACGGCCGCTCGACGAAACAACCATCTTTCGCCGCCTGCAGCCGCTGGCTGCTCACGGTTTTCTGACGTACTCGGAGGGTTGTAACGATGATGTGAATAAATTTGTGTGGAGTGGCCTTGGCTGGAACCCCGATGCTGACGTTACTGACTTACTTCGCGACTACAGCCGCTTTTTTATCGGTGCCGACCAGTCAGAATCTTTTGCGCAGGGTCTGTTTGGCCTTGAACGCAACTGGCGCGGGCCACTGGCTGTCAACCAGGGTGTTTACACTACGCTTTCCCAGTTCCAGGAGTTGGAGAAATCTGCTAACCCATCACTATTACAAAACTGGCGTTTTCAACAGGCCTTGTATCGCGCATACTACGACGCTACCAACCGAAGCAGGCTTTTGCTGGAAACAACGCAGGAAGAAAAAGCCCTTACCTGTCTTAGGAAAGCTGCTTTGATTGGTTCCACCGCAGCCATCACATCCGCAGAAGCAGCCCTGGCGAAGCCTGATGTACTGCCCGCAGCGGACTGGCGTGCCCGCGTCTTCGAATTGGCAGAAGCGCTCTTTCAAAGCATTCACATGCAGTTAAGTGTTCCGCGGTACAAAGCCATCGCTATTGGTAGAGGAGCCAACCTCGACCTGATCGATTTCCCCATGAATAATGGGCCCTGGTTGTATAATCGATTTTCTCAGATTCGTGCGGTTACTTCAGAAGCAGAACGCCTGCGACTTATAAATCAACTGGTGAACTGGAGTAATCCGGGGGCGGGTGGGTTTTATGATGATTTAGGTAATTCGTTTTTACAACCTCATTTGGTAAAAGGATCTGAATATAAGGAAGACCCTGCCTCTATGCTCGCGCCAATGTCAGGGTACGCAGCACGATTGCAGGATAGCATTCCACGTGTATCATCCGCAACATTTGCGGAAGTGTTGCACGACCGCCCGCTTGAGATGCTCTATTCACAACTCGATAAAACGGCTCACTACCGGGTACGGATAGTGTATGGTGCAGAAGCCAGGGCTGAAATAAAATTAGTAGCAAATGGAAAATATGAAATTCACCCGATGCACCAGAAACCAATGAATTTTCAGCCGGAAGAATACGATATTCCCATGGAAGCCTCGCAAGGTGGGGAGTTGCGTCTTAGCTGGTCCCGTCCTTCCGGCCTTGGCGGAAGTGGCCGCGGTGTGCAGATAGCGGAGGTATGGCTTATTCGTGTTCATGATATCACATCGAACGAACGCGCTACTCCTTACACACATTGACTGATGAAAAATATATAATCCTGATCATTCTTTAATTCTGTAAATTCTGCTTAAGACATAATACTGATCATTCTCTAATTCTGTAAATTCTGCTCATGCAATTAAAATCAAGCCGTGTAAAAAGAATATTGAAAGAAGGGGGTACCTGTTTCGGCACCATGTTGCGCATACTGAAAGCTCCGCATGCAGTTGCCATGTGCGCCGCTCTAAACTGGGATTATATCATTTTAGATACCGAACACAACGATTATAATATTGAAACACTCAGTAATTGTTGCCTTGCAGCAAGGTATGAGGAGATGGCTTTATATGTTCGTATACCTGATAAACTGTATCACCTGATGGCGCAGACTTTAGACATCGGGGCAGAAGGTCTGATATTGCCACAGGTAAGAACCGAAGAAGAAGTGAAACGGATCATCAACACGGTTAAATATGCTCCTATGGGCAAAAGGGGAGTAAGCATACCTGAGATTATAACCTTGTTCAGGAACTACGAGCAAGGCGAATACACCGAATGGGCGAACAGGGAAATGATGACCATTGTTCAGATAGAAAGTGAAGAAGGTGTAAATAATGCCGAAAAAATAATATCAACACAAGGTGTTGATGCAATAATGATAGGCCCGGCGGATATGTCGCAGGATATGGGCATCCCGGGTCAGTTAGAGCATCCCAGGATGGAAGAAGCATTCCGGGAAATTATTCGCGTCTGTAACAAATATGACGTGGCACCCGGAGTGCATTTGGCGAACATGGCGCTGGTGGAAAAATGGGTTAAAGAAGGGATGCGGTTTGTAACATATAGCTATGATACCAAGTTTTATAAAGATGCAGCGCAGGATGCGCTGACGAAGTTGAGAGGAATAAGGTGATGTGAGAGAGACTGAGTTTTTGGCGGGTTCCTCTCCTCGTAATTCAAGCCCCCAATGACAAGGTATAGAAATATAGAAAGCACAATCACTCTCGCAGGTTTTCTTTAGAAAAAAAACTCAAACCAACAAAAATTACACAACAACTAATCCCTACTTTTATAAGCTCAAAGTCACCATCAACTATTAACTGTTATATTAAAGAATTGACACATGCCTAGAAACGTTACATTAAAGAAGCTCTCCCTGTTTACCAGGAAGACGGCTGACCGGCTGCTTCATCTCAAACAAAACTTTTTTTTATTACTGCTTTCTCAATCTCTTCTATTCAGCGTTAGTGCTCAATCAACCATTACAGGTGTTGTAAAAAATGCGGAAGGTGAAATGATGACTGGTGTAAGTGTAATTATCAAAAACACTTCTACCGGTACCACTACTACTGCCGCAGGACTGTATTCTATAACTTCGAAAAAAAACAGCGATATCCTCGTGTTCTCCTACATAGGTTTTGAGCCGCAGGAGTTTGTTATTGGAAACAGGACAACACTCGATGTTACTCTGCAATCAAATGAAAAGGCCGCTGATGAAATAGTGGTGGTAGGATATGGAACGCAGTCAAAACGGAATGTTACCGGGTCGGTGTCTAAAGTAGATATGGCCAAAACCGAAAACCTGCCTAATACCAATGTTTCACAGGCATTACGCGGAAGCGTTGCAGGAGTGCAGGTTACAGACAATGGAAGGCCGGGTCAAAGTGGTAACATCCTGATTCGCGGACCAAGATCGTTAAGCGCTTCCAACAACCCCTTAATTGTTGTCGATGGTATTATTTTTGGGGGCAGCCTTGCCGATGTTAATCCAAATGATATTCAATCCATCGAAATACTTAAGGATGCCAGCGCTGCTGCGATCTATGGCTCCCGGGCAGCAAACGGGGTAATACTGATTACTTCTAAAAAAGGAACTAGCGAAAAACCTACCATCCGGTTTAACATGTTTAAAGGAGTATCTGATTTTGCCTACAAAGTAAAAACGTTCGATGCAGCCAGGTACGCGCAAAGCAAACTGGACTGGCGCAAACAGTCGGGCCTGGTTGCAGACCCGGCTTTAATCACCACCTACTTAAATAAAACAGAAGCTGATAATTACAAGGCCGGCATCTCTCACGATCCATGGGATATGGCAGCTCAACAGGGTAAATTAAGCTCTTATGATGTAAGTATTTCGGGCCGGTCAAAATTTACTAATTACTATTTGTCTGCCAGTCTTGCCGACGAGCATGGATTAATTTTTGATGACAACCAAAAACGTACTTCCCTTCGCGCGAATATCGAAAACCAGATAACACCCTGGCTAAGTGTTGGTTTCAATGCAACCTTTATACACCGCGCTCTTTCCGGCGTAAGCGCTGACCTTAGTTTTGCGTATACCAATAGTCCTTACGGCACCTGGTTCTATCCTGATGGAGAGCCCACGCAATATGTTGTGCCCGAAGACCAGGCGTATGGTAATTCTGTAAGGGCTTCCATCTTAACTTCTAATGAAGAAATATATGATAATCTTTTCAGCAATTTTTTTGCAAAGGTAGAGGTGCCCTTTATAAAAGGCCTTGCCTATCGTGTAAACTATTCACCCAACTATCGTTGGAATCACAATTACAACTACTTCAGGCAGGACAAACATCTTACTAATAACACTACTACTGCCAGCAAATTCGATCAGAAAAACATTGACTGGGTGGTAGAAAATATTCTCACCTACAAAAAAAAGGTAGGAGAAAATCATGCCCTGGATGTGACGCTATTGTACGGCCGAAATCATTATGGCTTCGAATCAACTACCGCAAGCGCCTCGCAGCTTAGTTCAGACGTTCTTGGTTATAATAACCTGGGTTTGGGCAGTATTCTTACCAACACATCAACAGCAGAAGAATCGGAAGGAATTTCTTCCATGCTGCGTATAAACTACCAGTTCAGGGAGAAATATCTTTTAACTCTTACAGCGAGGAGGGATGGTAGTTCTGTATTTGCGGCAAATAATAAATACGCTACTTTCCCTTCTGCCTCACTGGCATGGATAGTGTCGGATGAATCATTTATGAAGAAGGCCGATATTGTAGACATGCTTAAATTTAGGATTTCTTATGGGTCTGTAGGAAACCAGGCCATCAGCCCGTATCAATCGCTTGACCTGTCTAACACCACACAATATGTTTTTAGCGATGGCGGTGCTACTTCCGTTGGTGTGCTGCCTGCTACCATGGCTAATGCTAATTTAAAATGGGAAACAACTTATACTACAAATATAGGTTTAGACTTTTCGCTATTCAAAGGTCGTTTAGGCGGTACCGTTGAAGTGTATAACAGTAAGACAAGCGATCTGCTGGTGAGGCGCACGATCCCAACGCTAAACGGTTATAACAGCATATTTACTAACATTGGGGAGACCAATAATAAAGGTTTAGAGATCAGCCTTAATTCGATCAATATTAAGAAAAAGAAATTTGAATGGTCAACCAATGTGGCGTTCTCGCATAACATCAATAAGATTGTTCACCTGTACGGCTCGGATATTAACGGGGATGGTAAAGAAGACAATGATCTATCCAACAGCTGGTTCATTGGTCAGCCGATAACTTCGTATTATGATTATGTTTTTGATGGCATTTACCAGGAAGGTGAAACTATTCCAACCGGTTCAAAACCCGGCTTTGTACGATTAAAGGACCTGGATGGTGATAAAAAGATTACAGCCAACGACCGGGCTATCATTGGCTCGGGTGGGCAGCCAAAATACAGGTATGGTATTACTAATACTTTCCGGTACGGTAATATCTCTCTGTCGGTTTTCTTAAATGGAATGCAGGGATGGATATCATCTTTCCCGTTGCTAAATACGGCGGTTAGTCCGAATGCTCCCGGAAGGGGATTGAACCAGTTAGATGCCGGATATTGGACAACTGAAAATAAATCAAGCACGCGTCCTTCACTGGTGTATAATAATCCGTTGAATCATAACTGGTATATGAGCAGGAATTTTTTACGGATACAGGATGTATCATTAGCCTATGATTTTTCACGGCCGATGTTGCAAAAATTTAAGATTCAAAATATAAGAGTATTTGTAAGCGGCAAAAACCTGTACACATTCACAGACTGGCTGGGAGCTGACCCTGAAAGCGGCGCAACAAGCCCGGGTGAACTCTATCCTATGGCACGTGCCATAACAGCCGGCCTCAACGTAGCTTTTTAAAGGTAGCTTATCAATTTATTTTAAATAATACATCGATGAAAAATAATAGAAAATATTCGGCATATAAACAATTCGTTTTATTAAGCCTTATTGTGAACGTTGTTATTTTATTAAGTGCCTGCAAAAAGAATTTGCTGGATGAAGTGCCATTGGCATCCTTAAGCTCTGAAGTGGTACTTTCTACGAAAGCTGGATTTGAGACTTACCTGATTGGCCTTCACCAGGCCGCCCGCGAAGAAGTAAATATGGATGACCAGACTTATATCATGAACTATATAGGCACTGATATAGCTTCAGCTGCCGGTGTTGAATTCGTGTTTTACAAAGATTATAATTCATATCTTAATCCTACTACCAGGGAGGTTGTTAATATCTGGGATTGGGCTTATTCCAAAATGATCATTCGCGCCAATACGGTTATTTTTTATGCAAATAACCCGGCTGCACAAAGCATATGGACAAACGAAGCTGAAAAAAATGCTGCCGTTGCCGAAGCCCGTTTTTTCAGGGGTTACACGTATAATCTTTTGGCAAATAGTTACGGCGGCGTGCCTCTTGTAGAAACGATCTATACAAGACCGAAGACAGATTTTGTACGGGCAACAAGGCAGCAGGTGTATGAGTTTGCGCTGGCTGATCTTGAATTTGCATCGAAGTGGTTACCGCTTACCATTGCTAAAGCAAAAGAAGGCAGGATTGTAAAAGCCGCGGCTGATCACCTGCTAAGTGAAGTATATACAAGCCTGGGGCAATATGACAAGGCAATAGCAAGCGCATCACTCGTAATTAACTCGGGATTATACCAGATAATGAAATCAAGGTTTGGAAGTGGAAAGGATCTGCCGGGAGATGTTTATTCAGATTTGTTCCTGGATGGAAATCAAAACAGGAGCTCAGGAAACATGGAGTCGATTTACGTGCGGCAGATTGAAAGTTTTACTGCAGGGGGTGGTGGCACCCAGGGTGGTAACAGTTCTATCCGGCAGTGGGGTCCTTTCTTAAGTAAAATAAAAGACCCGTCGGGAACATCCATGCTGGTGGTAGATAGTCTTGGACGCGGTACCGGGCCCGTTCGGGGAACTAACTATTACCTGTACACGATCTGGAACAGCGATTGGAATAATGACATGCGAAATTCTGCTTATAACATGCACCGCAAGTTTTATTATAATAATCCCGCATCAACGTATTTTGGAAAACAGGTAGAGCAGAAAACGGACCAGGAAGATACCATGCGAAACATCTATTCATACCCGAAGAAGGTGGAAGGCAAACCATGGAACAATACCAATACCTCGGGCAGAACAGGAAAAGATATCATCGTTTTCCGCTTAGCTGAAACATACCTGCTTCGTGCGGAAGCTAATTTCAGAAAAGGGGATTTGGTGAGTGCTGCCGCAGATATCAACGTCATCCGTAGCAGGGCCCTGGCCAGTCCTATAGCTGCATCCGATGTTACGCTTGATTATATTTTGGATGAACGTGCCCGTGAGTTGATCACGGAAGAGCCGAGGCGTCGTACGCTTACAAGAATGGGGAAACTGGTAGAACGTGTTCGTAAATATAGTTTGTTGGAAAGCACCAGAAATACCATACAGGATAAGCACGAATTTTTCCCGGTTCCTCAAACGGCTATTGATGCCAACATCAGCGCGAAGCTGGAACAGAACAAGGGGTATTAGCATTGGCTATCAGCTATCGGCCATCAGTTATCAGCCATCGGCTTTCAGCTGGCATATTGTCGGTGGTGAAGTTTTAGAAAAGTTATATTTTTAATTTTTTACTGATTTGATAGTCAGCTTAACAAACTATATACAAAACAGGTGCAACATTCAAGGATAATAGCTGATAGCTGAAAGCCGATAGCCGACAGCCGATAGCTGATAGCTGACAGCCGATAGCTGATAGCTGACAGCCGATAGCTGATAGCTGACAGCCATTCTTAACCAATAAAAAACTCCCATGAAATTATACAATCCATTTTTCGCTCTACTCTTTTTATCATTCTCCAGCCATGCGCAGGATTCATGGAAAGCAACCACGCAGGAATTAATTTTTAAAAATCCACCCTTTGCCGAATGCCACGCATCTACCATCGTTGAGGTTACACCTACAAAAATGATGGCAGCCTGTTTTGGAGGCACGGAAGAGAGAAACAAGGACGTGGGAATATGGCTTGCTACCTGGGAAAATGGTCAATGGAGTAAACCCGTATTAATGGGAGACGGCGTAATTAATGATACGCTTCGGTACCCCTCCTGGAACCCGGTATTGTTTAAAATAAAAGAAGGGAAACTTTTCTTGTTTTATAAAGTGGGCCCTACGCCAGAAGATTGGTGGGGTATGGTTCGTACATCAGTGGATGATGGCAAAACCTGGACGGCCCCCCGCAGGCTACCCGATGGCATCCTGGGACCCATCAAGAACAAACCGGTGCAACTGGCCAATGGAACTGTCCTGGCACCATCAAGCACAGAAAAAAAAGGCAACTGGAAAGCGCATATTGAAAAATCCTCTGATCTCGGAAATACCTGGCAGTTGATACCGGTTGATGCCAATACAAGATTTAATGTTATTCAACCCAGTATATTATTTTATCCCGGCAACAAATTGCAGATCCTCTGCAGGAGCAAGAGCGACACGCTTATCCAGGCTTATTCAGACGATATGGGAAACACCTGGGGGCCTTTATCAAAAACCAGCCTGCCAAATCCTAATTCAGGAACCGATGCGGTTACCTTGAAAAACGGCACGCAGATATTGGTTTATAATCCCACGAAGAGAGGCAGGGAATGGAACAACGGGCGTGCTAAACTTAATGTTGCTATGTCTAAAGACGGCGTAAAATGGACAGATATTGCGGTGTTAGAGAATGGTACGAATGAAGAATATAGTTATCCTGCTGTGATACAGGCAAAAGACGGAAAAGTGCATATAACCTATACGTATAACCGAAAGAACGTGAAACATGTTGTGCTGGAGCCGGGAAAGTGAAGGAGTCTGTAATTTGCGACGGTCAGCAGGTATGCAAGACTTTCGATGTGCCAATGACAAGTAGAAACTTGGTTTAGGATTTAGAGAACATTTGACACAATGGGCACGGAGAAAAGAAGCACGGAGAAAAGAAACACGGAGATATACGAAGAAGAATTCCTCCGTGTATCTCCGGTACCCGCTGTGTTAACTTTTTTTACCTTCAGAAGTGGGCGTATCTCCGGGGGGCTTGTATATCTGTCATTTTATAAACAAATATAGCTTGCTTATTAAACCAGTCTTGAAGACTTCGGCATTCAAGTAACTGCATGGGACAATAGAAGGTTCAGTTGCTTACTGAATTTCATTTGCGGTTTGAATAGCAGAGGTTACCCCCGGTGGCAATTCAATCACTCTAAAATTCCGAAAATGAATTTCAGCCCCTTCAGACTCCAAACACAAATAGCCTTTTTTCAGGGATGCCTGCCGTATGCCGTTCACAAATTTTCCATTCACCGAAAGTTTGATAACACCATCTACACAAACAACATCATACGTGTTCCACTCCCCTTTCCCTTTACACCTGTTTTCGATCGACTTACTTCTTGTACCCCTGGGATTATCAGGAACGGTTGTAACGCTACCCGCACCAAACAATTCGCCATGAACATAGGCAATGGGTGCCGGTTCACCATTCTGCTTATTGATGTTCACCCAATCCAGTTCCAGCATCTGCACTTCAACACCCGAGGGAAGGCGATTTTTTTGATCTGCTTTTGCATCACACCAAACAAAAACACCTGAATTGCCGCCTGGCTCTATATGTTTCCATTCTACATGAAGCATAAAATTTTCATATTGCTTCTCGGATCGCATCACGCCAATTGGATGACCAGTGGAAATTAACAGGTCATTTTTAACCTTCCATGTATCCGGACTAGTGTTAACATCTATCCACTTCATAGCTTCCCCTTTTACCTTACGATTGGAAATAGACTCATTTATATTCATCTTACTACCGAACGTAATTGTAGAAGACTGACTTTGAACAGAACTGTTTATTCCAAATAATATATATGTCGTGAATAGTATTATCGCTTTTAATTTCATTTGTACTATTTAAGCATTTACTGTACTTTAAGAATACGTGCTAATTATTACACAACTTTAGTTGTACCCGGCCTGGCAATAGGGGCAGTGGGCCACACAAAATCCCATGCATATTTATTGATATCCGGACCCAAAGCCAGGTTAGAATTAAAAGCCTCCTCCCAGGTGATCGACTGACCACTGTATCCAACCATTCTACTGAGAATGGCGAGCATGGTACTGTTAGCCATCTTTTCCCCATCGTTTATCGCGTTACCGTTACGGATAGCTGCAAAAAATTCGTCATGCTCCGTCTGGAACATATTATTTTTTTCGCCATCATATTTCCAGGAATTTTTCCCGGTTATTTCATATTTGCGACCAATTACAATATTGGCATTCCCAAGAGTGCCGTTTATATCCACCGTATTACGACCTGCACAACCCGCCTGCTGCCGGCAAAAGTGGAAGCCCTTTGCTCCATTAGCATACTCATATTCTATGGCAAAGTGATCATAGATATTTCCATAAATATCGTCCACACGAACCTGGCGACCTCCTGTTCCCATGGCGCTTACAGGCATTTTATCGCCCATGGCCCATGCCATCATATCTATGCTGTGCACGGCCTGCTCTACAATAAAATCTCCTGACAGCCAATTGTGGTAATACCAGTTTCTCATCTTGTAAGTCATATCACTCCAGCCCGCCAGTCGCGGTTTATTCCAAAGTTCTCCTCCGTAACGGGAAGTAGAAACAGCGGTTACATTACCGATATCGCCGTTTAAAACTTTACCAAAAATGGCCCTGTTTGGATAATCCCGGCGAAAACAAAACCCTGACATTACAGATAAATTCTTTGCCTTCGCGTTATTGGCAGCAGCCAGCACTTTTCGAACGCCAGGCGCATCAACTGCAACGGGCTTTTCACAGAAAGCATGTTTACCCGCGGCAACAGCAGCGGTTAAATGATCCGGGCGAAAACAGGGGGGAGTGGTTAACAATACCACGTCTACACCCGAATTAATTACCTTTTGGTATGCATCAAATCCGATAAACTTATTGGCCTGATTAACTTTAACTCTGCTGGGCTCCGCCTCCAATAGCGCAGCATACGATTCATCAAGACGATCTTTAAAAACATCCCCCATTGCTGTAAGCACAACATCCGGATCTGCTTTTAAAGCCTCCAGGGCAGCGCCGCTTCCACGTCCGCCACAGCCGATTAAACCTATTTTTAAAATTGGTTTCTTTATGCCCAGCGCTTCAGCAGGAAAACCCATACCGTACACAAGGGAGCTTCCAATTACTGCCGTGCCGGTATTTTTTAAAAAGGACCGGCGGTCTGTATTAGGGGAGGTTGTTTTTTTATTCATGATTTTGTGAGTTAGTTAAACAGGCAATTCTTAAAAGTACTACTAATTTAAAATCTATTGATGATCTTTTATGCAAAACGCAGCAACATCTTTGCTTTCGGAAATAGAACACCCTGCATTTTGGCAGATTTTAGCTCATGCGCGAGAGCATTTCAGCGAAGAACCGAAGGTGGTTCACTGGAGCGACAAAAAGAAATAAAGGCGTATCAAAGAAATTAAATTAATTACCACTTTCTCCGTCCTGTCATTTCAACCAAAGCGCCACTGCAATTTCGAATAAATGTATGGTACGGCGCTTTGAGTTGAAATCGCTAAAATAGAAACGGCCTGCATTCCGGGAGATTTCAGGGTAAGCGCGCCAGAGATCTTCAGCGAAGAACTTAAGGCGCTTCGCTGAATGACAAAAAGAATGAGGATGCATATTGAACGGGCACTCAAGTAAGCTCTCTTTACATTTTGGCAATAAGCTGCAAAATATTTATAAAATATTTATCCTCATAAATTAATTTTTTAATTAGATATTTGTAAGGTAAACTTACAAGTTTACTTTACATAATTTGAAACAATCTGATATACAATTAGCTTCTGAACTTCGTACCGTTGTTACACGCCTCATTAAAATGCTGCGTAAACATTCCATCACAGGTATGTCGCTTTCACTCACAGAAAGGTCTACCCTGAGCCTGCTGGATCAGTATAAGGAATTGCTGCCAAATGAACTCGCTTCTATGGAAAAGATAACGAGTCAGTCTATGTCGCAAATACTTAATCACCTTTTAGAGCTGGGTTATATAAACCGCCGTATCTCAACAGAAGATAAGCGCAAGTCTATAATATCGTTATCTGCACTGGGCACCACTGTGCTCGGGCAGGTGCGCAAGGAGCGGGATAGCTGGCTATTCCAGGCAATTACCGATACATGTTCACCCGAAGAAATAGACCTTTTGAAAAAAGCGTTGGTTCCCTTACGGAGGCTGGTTGATTTTGATGATAATTGATAAGGAAATATAGAATGAAGATCAGTACATTTAATGCTTTTAAAAGCCGCAATTACAGGTTATATTTTGTAGGACAATCCATATCGCTCATTGGCACATGGATGCAGAAAACCGCAGTAAGCTGGGTAGTTTATTCCGTTACACATTCAAAGTTCATGCTTGGGCTTTCGCTGTTTGCCAGCATGTTTCCTTCTTTTGTGTTTTCATTTATAGGCGGTGCAACGGCAGACCGTTATAACCGTTACCGCATACTGCTGATCACACAAATTGCTTCCATGGTGCAGGCGATATTGATTACCCTTCTGATCATCTCCAAAAATTATACTGTTTGGGAAATACTGGCGCTGAGCTTTTTGCTGGGGATTATCAATCCCTTTGATGTTCCGGCGAGGCAGTCGCTGGTGAATGAACTTATAGAAGATAAAAAAGATCTTGGAAATGCGCTGGCGCTTAATTCGTCTATGGTAAACTTGTCAAGATTGATCGGGCCTGCGCTGGCAGGTTTTATATTGGAAAAATATGGTGATATAATTTGCTTTGGATTAAATGTAATAAGTTTTATTGCCGTGATAACTTCAGTGTTGATGATGCGATTTCCTCCATCGAAATCACCAGGGCATGAGAAAAATATATTGCAGGAAATAAAAGATGGCTGGAACTATCTAACTCATGCTAAGCACATCCGGTTTATCATAACCATGTTATCATTTATCAGCCTTTTTGTATTGCCATTCAGTACATTGATTCCTGTATATGCCAAAGATATTTTTAAGGGCTCTGCGAAAACGTTTGGCATAATCGACAGCATGATCGGCCTCGGTGCTTTTAGTGGAGCAATATTTCTGGCGTCATTAAAACCGGGCAGAAATTTAAGAAAGATATTAGGAATTAACACGTTGCTGTTTGGTACGGGCCTGATTTTATTCTCGCATATGCATTATTATCCGCTGGCGCTTCTTTGTGCCATGCTGGCCGGCTTCGGCATGATGTCGCAGATTACCATAAGCAATACATTAATTCAAACAACTGTTGATCCTGTCATGCGCGGAAGGATGATCAGTTTTTACGCCATGGCTTTTTTTGGTATGCAACCGTTAGGTGGTTTGTTAATAGGCGCAGTCTCCCAACGGATAGGGGTTCCTGATACTGTTTTGGCTGAAGGGGTTATTGCTTTAATAATTGGTGCACTGCATTTGCGCTTCAATTATCGAAACAAACTCCGTGAAATTAAAATAAAACAAGCACAGCATGTTCAACCGGTTGAGATGGCCCCATCATAGCTGATGCCGGGTTCCATCATTGTGTGTTACTCTTCGTTTTAAACACCCGTTCATGCCCGTTTGAAGGAATGCTTACCGTATATTTCTTTCCATCTGGCGCCACCGTAAGCTTGACATAATTTCCATCGCAATTTGCTTTCAAATTTGCAATATATTCTTCCCTTGTATTGTACATTGAATCAGCACGAATGTTTTTATGTAACTGGTATTGCGCTTGTATAGATGGCGTGGTACGCAGCGAGCCAATCGTTTCGGGTCCGCATCCCTTTTGAGTGCCATTACCCATAATACTTACAGTTGGCGCCAATGCTTTAATGACTAAAGGATGATTACTTTGGTCCAGGCCATGATGGCTGACCTGGTAAACATCCACAGTGCCTACGATATTAACAGGACAGACAAGGTTTTTTTCAATATTCCAGGTCAGGTCACCGGCATCAAAAAAACGGAAAGGTCCATAGTTCATAATCAATACCTGGCTATTGGCATTGTCTGAGTTATCGATAGCTTTCGCTGCTACGCTTTCACATTCGTTGGTTGGTGTGGGTGTTTTAACTACCGGTACAAAATGTTTGTCGGCACCAACAAACTGCAATGATAATTTTTGAAATCCACCGGGTAAATTTTTAAGATGAATGATAGCGCCGGGTTTGATTAAAGAGCGTTGCTTAACCGCCATATCCCGGTAAGGCTGGATGGCAGTGGCAAAATTTTTATCTGCCATAAGGCTGTCGGCGATGCCCCTGTCTATCACTTCTATAATAGGTATTTTGGCTGCCAGCAATGCAGCTCCACCAAAATGATCATTGTGCCAGTGCGTGATCACGAGATGATCAATTTGTTTAAGTCCGGCTACATGACTGGCGACTTCGAAAATGCGATCAGAATCACGCCCGCCGGGATTGCCTGCGTCTATCAAAATCGATTCGCCTGAAGGTGTTACAATCAGGGTAGCTGCACCTCCTTCGGTATCTATCCAATATATAGTCAGGTTAGCCGCAGCTACTAACATATCGTTCTCTTGTTCCGGACCTGGTATGGTGATACCGGATAACAAAAAAATCGAAGATAGAAAAATTACGACTGGGAAGATTTTAGAGTTTTTCATTTAAATAAAACGATTAAGATTTAAATAGATGTTACATTGAACGTGCGGCCACCCCTGGCTTAAATAGATTGAACCTTCAAATCATATTCGATAGCGTCGGGTAACAGGGTCATCAGAACTTAAAAATACATTATATTATTATTGCCTGTCAAATACCTTTTGAGTTCCTTGCCATATTTGTGAGATTAACGCAGCGATAAAATGGAAGATTAAGAATCATTTTCTTTTTGATTTTTATGAATACCAATATATACAAAAAAGCGTTTCGATGAGATGTTGGTTGATTTTGTAAAGTCTCGTTTTAATGTCAATTGTAGTACCAAATCAGAGACCTTCTGAGCCTTATTTTGTTGATTTTTTTTCTTTTGATAGTAATGTGTGTTAAAAAATAGGCTCTCCGTTGTTGTTACCAATTTTTATGTTTCAACGACTAAAGTTTTCATGATAAAATTACAACTTTGTTGATTACTGTTAATTCACTGCATCATCCCCCCAGTTTCGCTTCATTTGCGCAGCATATTTTTAATCGTGCGGATACCCGCTTTGGAGCAGACCGGTCAAATCAGTAAAAAGAAAATTAATCTTGCAGAGATGTAGCTTGTTCAATTCGTCCGACATCAAAAAGGGTTAATAATATTTCAGGTAAGTTGTTTAGTCATCCCTTTAAAGGCCATTGATAGTTCATTTGGCATTTGCATCAATTATAATAATATAAAACAATAATCAATTAAAAAATTTACTGCATCATTAATTGGGTTATTATTTCTTGCCGTAGCCTGTAATAAACAGGAGGCCAGGTTATCTGACGAGCACCAACAGGAAACTGTACCCGTTATTACAAAACGAAGCTGCGCTTCTTATGAAGTACTACAGGCACAACTGGAATCAGATCCGGGTTTACGCGTGAGAATGGAGAAAGTAGAAGAGTACACAAACAAGGTGATGAAAAACCCTGGTGCTTACCGTTTGGTAGGAGATACCATTGAAATACCTGTAGTGGTGCATGTGATTTATCGCGTAGCAGCAGAGAACATCCATGATGCACAGGTGCAATCTCAAATAGCCGTTTTGAATAAAGATTATCAAAATAAAAATACCGACAAAAATAAACTTCCGGCGAACAGCTTTCAAACTGTTGCTTCACCTGGTTTAAAAGTTCGTTTTGTGTTGGCGCAAACAATCCGCAAACTAACCACGGTAAAAAGTTGGTCCACTAATGATGCGGTTAAAAGCAAAAAGAAGAAGGGATCCGATGCCGTTGATCCCACAAAAAAATTAAATATCTGGGTATGTAATCTTAGCAATGGCATATTGGGATACGCTCAGTTTCCTGGCGGCAGTGCTTCCACAGATGGAGTAGTTATTCTTTATTCAGCCTTCGGTAGCAAGGCTGTTTATCCTTCAGGTACTTATATAAAATCTTATGACCTTGGCCGAACAGCAACGCATGAAGTTGGTCATTGGATGAACCTGAGGCATATATGGGGCGATGATAACGGGGACTGCAGTGGTACTGATCTTGTGGCCGATACGCCTAACCAGGGCAGTGAAAATTACGGCTCTCCATCTTACCCACATGTTAGTTGCAGTAACGCACCTAAGGGTGATATGTTTATGAATTATATGGACTATACCAATGATATAAGCATGTACATGTTTTCGGCTGCACAAAAAGACAGGATGCTTGCTATATTTGCGGCATCCGGGCCGAGAATTGGTTTTAGCGTGCCATAGATTTAATCGTGGTTTGGGAGTTGGTCAGAGGCAGAGAAGAGGATTCGACTTGGTGAAGTTAT
>JBDSBP010000011.1:0-7174 GCA_039921525.1 Chitinophagaceae bacterium
AGGCTGATACTTTGCTGCACAATCTCCAGCTGGTTATCGAGTGCCAGTAATTCGTAATAAGAATTGGCGACTTCCGCGACCAGGTTAGTAAGCACAAAGTTTTTACCCTCGATCGTTGACATGTACCTTGTTATTGCCGCTTTTTTTGCATTACGAAGCTTTTTCCAGATGTCAATTTCCCAGCTTGCATAGATTGCGGGCGAAAAATCGCTTAATACATCCGGAACCGCCTCCCCGGCCTTGATGTTGGTAGAGGCATCGCCTGCTCCCTGGCTGGTATACCTGCCTACTTTCTCAACAGCCGCACCGAGCCTGGCACTCAGGTAAGGACTCAAAGAACCCTGCCGGAACAGCACATCATTTTTTGCTGTTTCTATTTCCTGGAAGGTAATATTCAGCTCCTGGTTGCGTAGTAGGGCAGTATCTATCAGGTTCGCCAAATTGCTATCGGTAAAGAACCTGCGCCAGGGAAGGGTGGCCATATTACCGGTATCCCCGCCAGTTCCGTAAGAATCGGGAACCGTTTTATTTTCCGTTGCCTGCGTGATGGCAGGCACTTTGCAGCTCGCTATAACCAGGCATAAGCCCAGCATCACGATGCAAGGATAAAGCCTCGATTTATGCATATAGTCCGGCATTTTCTGTGTGATGATCAATTTCTTCTGTTAATGGATTTTCGTTTTCGTTTGTAACGAGGATGTTTTTTTCCGACATGTTTCCAAATATGCAATACAACCCTGGTATGATGATAACACCGAAAACAGTTCCGAAAACCATGCCGCCAAGCGCCGCTGTACCGATGGTGCGGTTACCCAATGCTCCAGGACCGGAGGCTGCAACCAGCGGGATCAAACCGGCAATAAATGCAAACGATGTCATCAGTATGGGACGAAACCTTACCGCTGCACCTTCAATGGCTGCATTAAGTACGGTGTCTCCTGACCGGTGTCTTTGAACAGCAAACTCTACGATTAATACAGCATTTTTTCCCAGCAAGCCGATGAGCATTACCATGGCAACCTGCGCATAAATATTATTTTCCAGACCCATTATTTTAAGCAGCAGGAAAGCTCCGAAAATACCTGCCGGAAGCGAAAGGATAACGGGGAAAGGCAACAGGAAGCTTTCGTATTGCGCAGCCAGCAGCAGGTACACGAAGCCCAGGCAGATGAGGAAAATAAAAATCGCTTCGTTTCCACGTGCTACTTCGTCTGCGGAAATCCCGGCCCAGTCAATGCCAAATCCTCTCGGTAAAGTTTTTTTCGCCACTTCCGTAATCGCGTTGATGGCAGCACCGCTGCTGAATCCTGCCCCGGAGGCACCGCTTATCTCTGCTGAATTGTACAGGTTATGCCGCGTGATCTCTGACAGGCCATACACTTTCTCCATTTTCATAAAAGCGGAAAAAGGCACCATCTCGTCACGGTCATTCTTTACATATAATTTTAGCACGTCTTCGGGCAACGCGCGGTATTGTGGCAAGGCCTGCACCATTACCTTGTACTGCCGGTCGTATTTGATAAAGCTCGTTTCGTAGTTGCTACCGATAAGCGTAGACAACGTGTTCATGGCATTTTCGATGGTTACACCTTTCTGCCGGGCGATGTCATTGTCGATCTTCAACATATACTGCGGGAAACTCGCGCTATAGAAGGTGAATACAGAAGACAGCTCCGGGCGTTTAGTCAATGCTTTTACAAAATCCTGGCTTACTGTTTCCATCTTTTTGTAATCTCCGGAACTTGCCTTATCCAGCAATCGTAATTCAAATCCACCTGCTGCTCCATAACCCGGTACGGCGGGTGGCTGGAAGAATTCAATGGTAGCACCTGAGATGTCTTTACATTCACTTTCCAGTTCTTCCATAATCTGTTGTACCGAATGTTTGCGGTTTTCCCAACTTTTTAGGTTAATGAGGCAGGTGCCAGAATTGGAGCCGGTGCCTTCTGTCAATATTTCGTACCCTGCGAGGGAAGAAACCGATTGTACATCTTCCATGCGTTCCGCAATTTTCTGCAGGCTTTGTGCAACCTGGTTAGTCCTTTCTAAGGATGAACCTGGCGGGGTTTGAATAACCGCATAAAACATTCCCTGGTCTTCGTTTGGTATAAATCCGGAAGGCACGCTATTGCTCAATAAATAAGTGCCGGCGCAAAAGGCGATCAACAAACCGAAGGTGACAACCCTCCGGTTTACAATAGCACCTAACAGCTTCTGGTATCGTGCGTTGAGCCGGTTAAAACCGTTATTAAATCCATCGAGAAATTTCATTAAGAAGGATTTCTTTTTCACCTTTCCGTGGTTATTGCGGAGCATGATGGCGCATAGTGCCGGCGTTAGTGTTAAGGCAACAACGCCTGATAGTATAATGGAAGTTGCCATGGTGATGGAAAACTGACGGTAAAAAATACCCACCGGTCCCGACATGAAAGCCACCGGTATAAAAACGGCTGCCATTACCAATGTGATGGCAATAATGGCCCCACTAATCTCATGCATGGCTTCTTCCGTGGCTCTCAACGGCGAAAGATTTTTTGTTTCCATCTTGAAATGAACAGCTTCAATAACTACGATCGCATTGTCCACTACAATACCTATCGCCAGCACCAATGCGAACAACGTTATAAGGTTTAGCGTAATACCAAAAAACTGCATAAAGATAAACGTGCCTACAAGCGAAACCGGTACCGCGATGGCAGGTATTAGAGTGGATCGCCAGTCGCCGAGGAACAGGAATACCACCAGGCCCACGAGTATGAAAGCTTCCACCAGCGTATGCACTACTTTTCCAATGGAGGCGTCCAGGAACTTGGAAACGTCGTAGCTGATCTCATAGTCCACACCTTTCGGGAACGAAGTTTCTTTGATCTCCTTCATTTTGGCTTTAACATCTTCGATCACCTGGCTGGCATTACTTCCGTACGATTGTTTTAATACAATCGCCGCAGAAGGCTTGCCGTTGAGCGTGGAATAAATATCATACATGGAGCTTCCAAACTCTATATCCGCTACATCTTTTAAACGCAGCAGTTCACCGTTGGGGTTTGATCTTAACACGATGTTTTCATAACCCTGCTTATCGTTGAACCTCCCGGAGTATTTCAATACATATTCAAAAGCCTCTGAGCGTTTTCCAGAACTTTCACCTGTTTTACCCGGTGAAGCTTCCAGGCTTTGATCTTCCAGCGCCTGCATCACTTCCTCGGCTGATATTTTATAAGCCAGCATGCGATCGGGCTTCAACCAGATGCGCATAGCGTATTCCCTGTTGCCTAGGATGTCTGCCAAACCCACACCATTCACTCTTTTCAATTCAGATAATATATTGATGTCAGCGAAGTTGAAAAGGAACTTCTGGTCCATGTTAGGGTCCTTACTATACAGGTTTATGTACAGGAGCATATTTGATTCTTCCCGGGTGATCTTTACTCCTTCGCGTACTACAATTGGCGGCAATTTGTTAACTACGGAAGCCACCCGGTTTTGAACGTTTACCGCCGCAACATTCGGGTCGGTTCCTAAATTAAAAACCACTTGTATGCTTGCCTCACCGTCATTACCGGCATCAGAGGCCATGTATTTCATTCCGGGTATACCATTGATAGCTCTTTCAAGCGGAATGAGTACGGCTTTGGTCATCAGTTCGCCATTTGCACCCGGGTAATCTGCGGTTACCGTTACTTTCGGTGGTGAGATAGACGGAAACTGGGTTACAGGTAATTTAGTAACGGCCAATGCTCCAATAAAAACAATAATGAGCGATATCACGATGGAGAGAACAGGCCTGTGTATAAACTTATTAAACATTGAATGAATCTTTTTTTGAAGTGAAATCTCTATTCGGCAAATAATTTCAGGCGGGAAATAACTTCCCTGGGGCGAACAAATTCCGCAACTATTTTATCATTGTCTTTAACCCTCTGAACGCCTTCGATGAGAATCCTGTCAGTCTCTGAAAGGCCGCTGCCCACAACATACAGGTCAGGCATTTCGTTGGTGATGGTAATCTGCCTGGATTTGACCACGTTATTTTTATCTACCACAAAAACATATATTTTATCCTGTACTTCATAGGTGGCTTTTTGAGGAATTAAAAGCGCATTGCGCAGCGGCACGGTCATTTCAACCTTGCCCGTTTCACCATGTTTCAAAAGATTGTCGGGGTTCGGAAATTTTGCCCGGAAGGCTATGTTCCCGGTCTCACTGTTAAATTCACTTTCAATGGTCTGCACAACGCCCTTATAAACAAGTGGCTGGTTATTGGCCAATAGCAGGCTCACTTTTGTATTCTCGCTGTTTTTAGGGCTTGACTTATAATCGAGGTATTCTGGCTCTGACACGTTGAAATAGGCGAACACTTCGCTATTGTCTGAAAGGCTCGTTAATAATTCACCCTCGTCGATCAGGCTTCCCAGCTTCTTGGGTATGCGGTCGATGGTGCCGTCAAACGGGGCCCTGATCTCGGTGAATGACAAATGCACTTTTGCAAGCGCCACCTCGGCTTTTGCCTGGTCTGATTTCGCCTGGGCCATTGCCAGTTCGTTTTTAGAAACAACGTTTTTATCAGACAGAAGTTTTGTATTCTGAACCTCGATATCCGAAGCGGTGGCTTCAGCCTCTGCTTTAAGCAGTTCAGCTTCAAAGATCTTGGGCATAATTTTAAATAAAAGCTGGCCGGCTTTCACAGACTGGCCTTCGTCGACATATACATTTTGCAGGAACCCTTTTTCCAGTGCGCGGATCTCGATGTTCCTGATAGACTTGATCTGCGCAACATAATCTTTGGCAAATGAAGTATCCACTTTTAAGGCAGTAGTAATCTCATACCTGGCGGTTTCTTCCTTTGCTTGTATCTTAGTTTTGCAGCTGGTATTGCACAAAATGGCACACGAGCTGATAAGCATAAAAATTCTGTTCATGGTATTTGTGAAAAGATTAAAAGATGAAAAGCTATTTAATCATAGGCATTCGTTAGTTGGTAAAAAGCGATCGGTAGCAAGTGGGCACTGAAACGGGAGAGGCAGCACAGTGCTGTGCTATCTGGAATTGGTTAAATTCTTAAAGCACGTTGTGTTATGTATTTGCAAGTGCTTGTACAGGATAGATGCCTGCTAAAGGAAAGACAGTTGGTCAGTTCCCGATAGGAATGAGAAGTGATATCTGCATAGAAGAATGTTGAAAAGGAATAGATGGGCAACTTGCACTTACTTTGATACTTTTCATTGTCGTCATCTTCTGAAAAAATGAAAAATTCATTTTCACAGGGTGAGCCAGGATTATTTGTTAGGTGATGGGATCTGCTCGTTCGTTCAACCGATTTTGTTTTAGTTGAAGGGTAGAAGCTGCCTCCATAAGTAGCACCATTTCCACCTGGCAGGTGGAAACATATGAATATAAAAAATGTAAGGAAGCTTATCATGCAAGACTGTAAATATAGGCTAGGGCGATATGGTAGTGAAGGGGTTAACTAAAAATTTACAAAAAAGGAATGGAGTTGCCGTGTGGTTGGACTATTATATTTAATTGAACTACGTTCCGCACTTAATGAATCCCCACTCTTTGTCAGTCTTTCAGCTGAAATGACAGGAAGATGAAATTTCTTATTGGAGAACTTTTAGTAAAGTAAACTGGTTTCGCACTCAATGAATCCCCATTTTTGTTTGTCATTTCAGCGAAGGGCCGTTTGGTGCTCGCATAATAAACGGTTACGCGTTTCAGCTGAAATCTCTCGAAATGAAGGCTGCATCCATTTCAGTAGATTTTAGCCAAGGCGCGTGAACTGTTGTAAAGCAACGTTCCTGTTGCGCTTTCGCTGAAAGGACAGAAGGTTAAAAATTCTTATTGGAGGTGTTTCTTTGTATATAAAGAGCTAACGGAGAAGGTGCTTTTCTAAATATACATGTTTAGGTAACTTCCTTCAACAGCTCCCTGTGGAATTGGTTAATAAAATTGGTTGAAATTCTATGAGGTATCAAAATCAATTACTAATATAGGTGGAGCAATTATTAGTTGCAGGTGCCACTCTCTGGGCGATGAGCTGGATAAGTCTTGCCCTTTGGGATTGAAAGTAGCGAAGCTTTGGGCTGTTATAGTTGTGATAATGAACGATAGGGTGATGGATGGTGATTTCAATATTATAGGGAGGCTTTATGGAAATGAAACCACTTGAGTAACATAGTAACCCTCACGAGGATTTATTAAAAAGGGCACCTTTGAATGGCAAACTCCGATAATTAAATCATGGTGACTTGTTGCTCGCTTGCCGCAACAAACAATTTTGGAAAGCGAATCGTGAGTGCTTGAATATCATCAACAATTTTTTTTTGGGCATTCGGATTATGCCGACAATACAACCGTTAAGCACAATTAGACCGCCGACCGAAAAACTAACCGAACGTAATTATCAACTTCTAAAATAGATAATATGAAAAGTTCAATTTACTTTTTTCTTTTTGCTTTTACATTCATCGGCTGTGACAGCAACAAATCAAACAATCAAATCAACCAATATCACCTGAACAACTACCGTATTTAACTTATCAAAAAGAGAATTTATTTCCAGGCACAGGTAGTCTACTACGGGCAGAAGATGGTGTGGCTTTGGAAGACGGTCGTATTATTGTAGTTGACCAGGGAAAAGGGCTTCGATTAATTGAAAAAGATGGCTCTAATCGGCCTTTTGGTAATTTCGCTACTGCTGGTTTTGTTCACAAT
Source organism: Chitinophagaceae bacterium (assembly GCA_039921525.1). Classification (GTDB taxonomy): domain Bacteria; phylum Bacteroidota; class Bacteroidia; order Chitinophagales; family Chitinophagaceae; genus JADCRZ01. Next base: position 6,715 of record JBDSBP010000011.1, read on the forward strand.
CCACCTGAAAAGATTGCAGGACCAAATGGATTGGTTTTAGAACAGGACGGGAAACATTTATTAATGTGTGATGTGTTCGATGGAAAAATATATAGAACAAATGTCGGCTCTGAAAAGGTAGAATTAATCTACGACCATGCTTATGGGGTGAATTCGATTTATTGCGATAAAACAGGAGCAATATGGTTTACCCAATGTGCTAAAAACACAAATATTGGAGAAATGTTTATCGAAATAAATTTACCTGTACCCAAGTTAGACAACCACGATTTTGTATATGCTCATATCAAAAACCTAAAAAAGAAATTGAACGATGCTGGAAGCGGAGATTATATTAAATCAGTTTATGGTTTAGGGTACAAATGGAAAAATGAATAAAAGACTTTTACATAGAACTTTAAGAGCGTACTTATTATACTCGTTGCTAATTTTAATAATTGCAGCACCTGTTTTTTATTAT
>JBDSBP010000012.1:0-39479 GCA_039921525.1 Chitinophagaceae bacterium
ATCCGCCTGCCGATAAACAACCGGCTCAGGTTTGACTTGAACTGCGAGGAGACCTGACTTCCGAAGTCTTCCAGACTTCGAAAGTCTGAACCTGATACAGCCCGACACCAGTTCCTGAAATTTCATAGACGCCGGGACATATTTCATTTATTTCATAAAGAGTAGATTAGTCTGTCATCTATGAAAGTCTACGGGAGTCTTACAAAAAATTGCTATTTTCGATGCCATGAAAATAACTGTTCTTTCCATGGCTTGCATTTCTATGTTTTGCATGCAGTCATTCTCCCAGCCAACTGCCAAAGCCTCTAAAAACAAACCCAATATCATTTACATCTACGCAGATGATCTGGGATATGCCGAGCTAGGGTGTTATGGCCAAAAAAAAATAAAAACGCCCAATCTCGACTTAATGGCAAAACAAGGAATGCGCTTTACCCAGCATTATACCGGTACTCCCGTGTGTGCACCCGCTCGTTGCATGCTTATGACCGGTAAACATGGAGGACATTCCTATATCCGCGGAAACTATGAAATGGGTGGTTTTGCCGACAGCCTTGAAGCTGGCCAAATGCCTCTACCGGAAGGCACCTTCACCGTAGCGAAAATGATGAAAAATGCCGGTTATGCTACTGCCCTCACGGGCAAATGGGGCCTGGGTATGAATAATACAACAGGCTCCCCTCTCAAACAAGGCTTTGATTATTATTATAGTTACCTCGATCAGAAACAGGCGCACAATTACTACCCTTCCCATTTATGGGAGAATGATAAATGGGATACCCTCCATAATCCATATATGAATGTTCATAAAAAAATAGATTCACTAAAGGCAACGGATACTGATTTCGATTATTTTAAAGGAAGGGTGTACGCTCCCGCTAAGATGACAGAAAAAGCACTGGCATTTATTGAAAAGCACCGGCAAGCCCCCTTTTTCCTTTACATGCCTTATACCATTCCCCATGTATCTTTACAGGCACCTGATAAATACGTTCAGCAATATATTGGCAGCTTTGATGAGCAGCCCTATTATGGACAGCAATCGTATGCTTCCGCTAAATACCCTTATTCTACCTATGCAGCCATGATTACATTTCTGGATGAACAAGTAGGCATCATCATGAAAAAGATAAAAGCACTTGGATTGGATGAGAACACCCTCATCATGTTCTCGAGCGATAACGGCACCACATTTAACGGTGGAGTTAATTACCGTTTCTTTAATAGTGTGGATGGATTGCGCGGACTAAAAATGGATGTGTATGAAGGAGGGATCAGGGAACCATTCATAGCACGTTGGCCCGGTACGATACCTGCCGGCAAAACAAGCACACTTGTTTCCATACAATATGATCTGATGGCTACATTGGCTGAACTAACTCACCAGAAAATACCCAACACGGATGGTATCTCTTTTTTACAGGAACTTAAAGGAAATTCGAAGGACCAGAAAAAACATGACTATTTATATTTTGAGTATCCTGAAAAAGGCGGCCAGGTAGCCATTCGGCTGAACGACTGGAAAGGGGTACGTTTAAATGTGCGGCTCAATCCCAAAGCCCCCTGGCAACTGTTCAATCTAAAAACAGACAGGAATGAAATAACCGATGTTGCCAGTCAACATCCTGAATTGCTTCAACAGTTTGATGCTATCGTTAAAAAAGAACACCAGCCATCACATATTAAAGAATGGGAGTTTATCAATCCTAAATTCGGTGTATTGTAGGGGCCGGGCTTGCCCCCGCCCTGCTGCCGCCGCGCGATACAAGATTCAACTGGATGGTCCAAAATGGTTCTACGGTTACGTAATTATGGTAAGGGCGGGGGCAAGCCCTACCCCTACTAAAATGCAGGCCTGGCAGCAAACCGAAATCTAAAGCAGCTTTCTGATGTCACTAATCAATAAACTCGTTCTGTAATCAACCCCTTTTTTTATCAAATGATAAGAAGAATTAAAAGTCATCGCATCCGGTATTTTATACCTTTCTGGCGATCCCAACAAACTAAACCCTTTCTTCTTTAACTCCATTTCAACCTTACTGATTTGATTTTTATTATTATCAAATGAAGTGGATTCTGTTCCCGGAAAAGTTATATAAAGAACCGCTCCTTTTGCTTCCAGTTTTTGTTTAAAAATATATAATTCGTTCAGTACCGAATAATTAAAGGGCTCTATGATGGGTTCGTCCGGGGGATAATCTTGTTTTTCTAAATTCCAGTGTTTATAAGCATCTCCATATTCGTTAAAGGAATCTGCGCCGTAAATATCATTGTCATCAACTTTAGCAAAGTACTCATTGGGATCTAATTTTGACAGGGCATAATTAGGAATAAACTTGAAAATGTTTAACCATTGCTTGGCTCTTAATTTTCTTAATTGGGTATAATCTATATCCATAATTGTTCTGAGCAATTCGGTGCCTCCGTACCCGAACGTTCCAAAAAATTGATTATATTCCGGGGAAACGATCACCGTATCACCCGACCTGATATAGGGTAATGTATTATCCAGCATGTAAATTAAACCTATAGACAAATGCACACTTGTATTGATCGGGTAAACACCCAGCGAATCTCTGATCATTTTACTATTCAACCCAAAACTTAAATTTGATCCTCCAATAAAAATTAGCCGGGTAGATTTTACATTCTGTAACAATGAATCTTTATGTATTTTTGAAAATAACAACGATTTTGAAGCTCTCGGTGTGGTTGGCAGTAATATTCCCACGAGAATTATTAATACCAGGATGATACTAAAAGTCAAAATCAGCAATAAAAATTTCTTCATTATGGATGGTTAAAATTGGAAGTAAATAAATTTTTGTTCTGCACCAACAAAATAAAAGATTGCTAATACAAGTGCATAGTACGTTACCCATCTAACTGGTTTCGGCAATTTTACTTCTATGTTAGCTATTGCGTATTGCTGGTTACGCCCCATCCATTCAATTATCATAAAAATAATTATCAAAATTATCAATGGTTTTGGCCGTATTTCCGGTTTTGCAAATAATGAACTGGAAAAGATTCTTGAAATGTACTCTATGGCCGCCTCAAAACTTGCGGACCTGAAGAAGATCCAGGCAAAAACCGTTAATCCAAATGTTAGTAGAATGGAAAAGAATTCTTTCATGGTCGGCAGGTATCTTCCCTGTGCCACGGTTGAAAGATTATTCCTGTTGGTTTTAAACAGGATGGAAGGCATAATGTATAACGCGTTCAGAAATCCCCAGATGATAAACGTCCAGTTAGCGCCATGCCAGAAACCACTCACTAAAAAAATAATGAATGTATTCCTGACTTTCATCCAGGTGCCACCTTTGCTTCCACCTAATGGTATGTATAGGTAATCTCTAAACCAGCTTGAAAGGGAAATATGCCAGCGGCGCCAAAATTCAGCAATATCTCTTGAAAAATAGGGGAAAGCGAAATTTCTTAAAAGCTCAATACCAAAAAGCCGTGCAGTACCCAACGCTATATCGGAGTACCCGGAAAAGTCGCAATAAATTTGAAACGTAAAAAATAGTGCACCTAATACATGGGAGCTTCCTGTATAAGCGGCGGAATTGTTAAATACCATATTGGCGAATTCTGCGCATTGATCGGCGATCACTACTTTTTTAAATAGCCCCCATAGTATTTGTCTTAGCCCATCTACTGCTTTGGAGTAATCAAATGTTCTTGTTTTTTGAATTTGCGGCAAGAGATGTGTAGCACGTTCAATAGGACCAGCAACTAATAGGGGAAAAAAACTTACAAAAACGGAGTAGTCAATAAAATTCTTCACCGGTTTTATCCTGTCATTATAAATATCTATCACGTATGACAAACCATGAAAAGTGTAAAAGGAAATGCCAACAGGCAAAATGACTGTTAATGTCCATGGATTTACCTGGAAACCAAGATGTGAGACTGCATCTGCGAATGAGGAAGCGAAAAAATTAAAGTATTTAAATACCCCGAGGAAGCCCAGATTGACCGAAATACTCAGCCAAAACCAAAACTTTTTCCAGCCTCTGGTTTTAGATTCGGCCATTTTTATTCCGGTAAAATAATCCAGTAATATGGAAAAAATAAGCAGGAACAAGAACCGCCAGTCCCAGCATGCATAAAAAAAATAGCTGGAAACAAGCAGTAAAATATTTTGAAAACGTAAATTTTTATTTGTAACGAACCAGTAAAGAAAAAAAACGATGACTAAAAAAAAAGCAAAATTGATAGAGTTAAAAAGCATTCTTTTATCTATTGTTGTTATTGTTCAAGCTTTAAGCTTCCACGGCATTAATTTCGTTAGATAATTGAAACGGTGTAAAAATAATAGATAAATGGATACACTTAGTAATAAAAGATATTTATTGAGGGAGGCCTATTTTGTAAATTATCTTACAGTGGCAAATTTTGATAAATACCGGTAAAATATTTTAACTGCTAAATGAATACAAATGATATTTAAGAATATTCAAAGAAGGAGTTTTTTAAAACAGAGCGCCATACTTTCAGCCAGTTTTGCGGCTTTACGTTTGCCCGTTATTGCCGGGCCCTTTGCCGCAGGGGAGTTGGATGGAACTCAAATTCCGGAGAATAAAAAGTTAGATCCTGCCTGGGTGCGGTCGTTATATAAGAGAGGTGCTCCCACTACCTATCTCAAAAGCAGGAATGAACTTTCTTACATCGGTATGCCTGTTGGCGGCATCAATTGCGGCACCCTTTACCTTGGCGGGGATGGCAGGCTTTGGTTATGGGATATTTTTAATAAAAACCAGGAAGGCATCCAACCTGCTGAAATTCCCTGGGATACGGAAGTGCATGCAGGAAAAAAAATCCGCCCACGCGATGGTTCCGCTTATGTACAACCGGCGAAGGACATACGCCCGCTGGAACAAGGGATACTCCTGAAGATTGAACATGAAGGTAAAACCTATCGAAAGCAATTGCGGCAGGAAGATTGGGACGAAATAAGTTTTGAAGCGACCTATCCCCTGGCAACTATTCGATATTCAGATAAGGTATTGCCGCTGGAAATTTCTTTAGAAGTATTTTCTCCATTCATCCCATTGGATGAGTTTAACTCCGGCTTGCCTGCAACGATTCTTTCCTTAAATATAAAAAACAAGTCAGACCAAATTATAAATATTGAAGTAACTGCTTTTCTTGAAAACAAAACAGCCATATACTCGGCTAAAGAAAATGAACATCACAGGGTGAATACTGCTTCTGGTACTGAAGGGATAAAGGCTTTACATCTAACCGTGGAAGGTTCGTCCGCCACCGATGTTATTTCACAGGCTTCCGATTATGGTTCCATGTGTATTGCCTGCATCGCGAAAGATGCTGTGATCGATACCAAATTTGAAGGCGCAACGAATATAAAATCTTTACCGGATATTAAGGAAACCATCACACGTAAACCAGCAGGCGAGAAACTGCTTGGTAGTGTTTCCGTTACCCACCAATTGAAGCCTGGAAAATTTGTCATTTCAGATTTTGTGATTTGCTGGTATTTTCCCAACCTGTCTTTCAAGGGCCTGAACGATAAGGGCCGCTATTACAGCAATCAATTCAAGAATGCATTACAAGTATATGTTTATATACAGCAACATTTCAAAAAGTTAACGTCAGGTACGAGGTTATTCAAAAATACCTGGTATGATTCCACTCTTCCACATTGGTTTTTAGAAAGAACCATCTCAAACGTTAGTACACTGGCAACTACAACCTGCCATCGATTGGCTTCAGGAAGATTTTATGCCTGGGAAGGCGTTGGTTGTTGTGCCGGCACCTGCACCCACGTATGGCATTATGCGCAGGCCGTCGGCAGAATTTTTCCGTCATTGGAAAGAGATACCCGCAGCCGTGTAGACCTTGGTTTGGCTTTGCAGCCAGAAGGCGGCATAATTTTCAGGGCAGAGTTCGAGAAACGTCCTGCTATAGACGGACAAGCCGGCACCATTTTACGCATCTACCGCGAACATCAAATGAGTGCGGACCATACGTTCCTGGAAAGCAACTGGACAAATATCAAAAAGGCCATACAATTCCTGATAAACCAGGATAGGAATAAGGATGGAATGGAAGATACCCCCATGGAAAACACTCTCGATGCAGTTTGGGATGGGGAGATAGCCTGGATTGTTGGATTGTGTATTGCTGCCGTAAGCGCAGGAAAACTAATGGCGATGGAAATGCAGGATGCTGAATTTGAAAAAATTTGTGAGGCATATGTGATGAAAGGAAAATCCAGTATGGAAACGAAATTATTCAATGGTGAATATTTTATTCATCGGCCGGATGCGGAGAAAGGCAGGGTAAAGCTTGGTTCTTACAATACCTGTCATATAGACCAGGTATTGGGGCAAAGCTGGGCATTCCAGGTTGGACTGGAAAGGATTATCAGCCGGGAAAAGTCATTGTCGGCATTGCGTTCATTATGGAAGTATAATTTCACACCGGATGTGGGTCCTTATATAAAAACACATCCCGGTGGCAGGCCCTATGCCCTGGCAGGCGAGGGCGGTATGATCATGAACACAAATCCTAAAAACGAAGCAAAAGCATACGGTGATAATGTAACATGGCAGCTTGGCTATTTTCATGAATGTATGAGTGGCTTCGAACACCAGGTGGCATCGCATATGATGGCGGAAGGTATGACGGATGAAGCACTCGTATTAACAAGGATGATCCATGACAGGTATCACGCAGCCAAAAGAAATCCGTTTAATGAAATTGAATGCAGTGATCATTACGCACGGGCCATGGCAAGCTATGGCACTTTTATTACAGCCTGCGGTTTTCAATACCATGGTCCTAATGCTTACATTCGTTTTGCCCCAGCATGGGATGCTGTTGATTTTAAAGCGCCTTTTATTACAGCGCAAGGGTGGGGGACTTACACGCAGAAAAAAAATGATAACAGCGATGTGCATGCGATTACGCTCAAAAGCGGTTCTCTTCAGGTAAAAACAGTAGGTTTTGATCGAGCCAATGAGCAGAAGGTAGTTAAGGTAACGGTAACGCTTAGTGGCAAACCGCTTGCCATCAATTTTGATCAGGTGGGAAAAAGCGTGTCTATTATACTTGTGAACAAAATAAACATTCGTTGGAACCAGTCATTGATAGTTGTGATAAAATCTTAATAAATAATTATGGTAGTCACCAAAAATAAAATGGTAAGTATAAGGTACAGTGTTACAGATGCAGAGGGTATTATAGTAGATAGCAACACAGAGTTTGAGCCGCTACATTATTTACATGGCGCCGGAAATATATTGCCTGCTTTGGAATATGCATTGGAAGGAGCCAGGGAAATGGAAGAAAAACAAGTGATACTACTGCCCCGGCAGGCTTACGGCGAATACAATGAAAAACTGGTGGTTGCTGTAAACAAAGAGGCTTTCCAGGGAAGTTTAGATACGGCAGAACCCGGAATGACGGTGGAGGATATTGACGGCCACATCCTTGAAATTATGGAGATACTGCCAGATAAGGTAATTGTTAATGGGAACCATCCTCTTGCAGGCAAGGTGTTGCATTTTAAACTGTGTGTCTCTGCCATAAGAGAAGCCACCGAAAGGGAATTGATTTCGGGTCAACCGGAACAAGAGGATGAAGTGTGTGGAAGCGGCTGCTGCTGTTGATTAGGTATGTGTATAGCTATCAGCTTTGGTCACCAGGTTGGTCCGATGTCATAATGTAAATAACTTCCGCCAGTAATCTGAGTTATGATCAAGGGGCTGCTTAAAATGTAGGGGCGGGGCTTGCCCCCGCACTGACTGCGTACAAAACTGCCCGTATATTTTATGGGAGACGTCGACAAAATACCACACGTATCTGGTGTAACAGGGCGGGGGCAAGCCCTGCCCCTACAAACGCCACGCATCAAAAATGTTACTTCAGCCCAATGTAATTTCATTTAGTAAAGCATGTTAGGTCTCATTAATTTTGTTGGTGCCTACTAAAAAGAGAACCCTCTTTTGTGTTTTTGGTCAGCCCCCTCATTAGCCTAATATCATTGAGCTGCAGCCCTGGGATAGAGGCAGACTCTGGATGGGCTTAAACCCAGGTTTCTCCCCATTTTTAGAGCTTCATATGGCAGTCAGCGCTTGGGCCAAAGCCCAGAAAGCATTCTTCTCAACCCAGGCATAAATGCAAGGGTTATTTGAAATCGTATCTTCCTCATCTTTTAGGTAACTTAAAATTTTTCTATCGGGAATTAATTAATTACTAATTTTTAGACGTTATTTAAATGATGATATTGGCCCGCCGGTCGAAGAACACAGACCTCACACCTGCTCAATATCGTCAAGTATTTCATTCCATTCTAATACCGTATAACACGATTATTTAATTCAAAAACCAATAGCCGATAACCGATAGCTGACAGCTGATAGCCGACAGCTGATAGCCTTTCATAGATATTATTCTTTCTTTAGAAATATATTGACACTATTGCATTTTGTTCAAAAATGTTGTACTTTAATAGTGAAATCCTTCCTCTTAGAATTCTGCCGCATTCTATTTTAAGCTTACCTATTTCACTGACCACTATTTCCATTTGTTAAATCCTTTTTTATGATAAAAAATCTACTCGGTTTTATCGGTGGCTCTTTATTGCTATTACCTTTCATGCAAGCCCATTCCCAGGTCAAAGGCGATCCCCAACTTAATACTTCGCCGGTTCCACAGACGAGTATGGAGCGATCGTCTTCGAAATTAAGCGCGCCGCTCACACAATTATATGAGAGGTATACGGCGCCTTCCGGTTTAAATCCCAACGCAAGAGCCAGGCCTGAAATACCAGAAACGCCCCTTAACAAATTCATGCGTATTGAAGGAAGCAATGTGCTGGTAGATATAACCTTAAAGACTGATTTCAGGCTCGCACGACCGGAGTTGGAAAAAATGGGTTTTAAGGTTATCTCTTCATACGGCAGAATTGTTTCAGGTATGATGCCTATCTCTTCTTTACCAAAGTTTGAGGCGGCGGGTTCTATACAGTTCGTTCGGCCAGCCTATAGGTCAAGGCCTAAATCTCAGCTCCAGGCAGCATCCGCCGGGCTTTTAAATAACAAAGGTCTCAAAGCCAGTAATTTGACGCCGGTCATAAGCCAGGGCGATACTGCCATGCGCTCTTATTTAGCGAGGAAAAATTCTAAAGTAACTGGTAAAGGAGTAAAAATAGGGATTCTGTCAGATAGCTATGATAACCTTGGAACCGCGGATTTAGGCGTTAAGAATGGAGAACTTCCCGGCCCTGACAATCCGTTTAATTATAAAAAACCTGTCCAGGTACTAATGGACCTTGATTCGAATGGCGCCGATGAAGGCCGTGGTATGGCAGAAATTGTGCATGATGTGGCGCCAGGAGCAGAAATTTATTTTCATACGGCTGATTATGGACAGGCGAACTTTGCTAATGGCATCCTCGATCTTGCAAATCACGGATGTAGAGTAATTACTGATGATATTTTTTATTACGCCGAACCGTTTTTCCAGGACGGTATTATTGCACAGGCTATTAATAAAGTAAAAGATGCAGGAGTTGCTTATTTTTCTGCTGCCGGCAATGAAGGTGTTGCCTCTTACGAAAGTGATTACAGGCCTTCATCAGAATCTCCGTTAGGACCAGGGTTCGGCACGGCTCATAACTTCAGCGCTCCAGGCGCCACCCCCAGGTATTATCAACCGATTTATATACCTACCAACGGATTTTTTATTGCCGACTTTCAATGGGATGAGCCCTTTTACTCCGCGGGAGGGGCGGGCACAGCTTCCGACCTGGATATTCTTTTGGTGGATATAAACGGAAAAATTGTGGCCGGAAGTGCAGACGATAATTCCATAAGCGGTGATCCCTTTGAATTGTTTGGTTATTTTAATACTACGCTTAACAATACGTTTTTCCTGGTCATTACCAAATGGAGTGGAACCGATCCCAGGCGCTTGAAATACGTTCATTTTGGTGATGGGTTGTTTTATCTTACAACACCAGCCATACCGGGCATTCTTGCTCCCAGCCTCGTGGGCCATCCAAACGCAGAAGGTGCCATTGCAACCGGCGCCACAGCTTTTTTTCAAACACCAGCATATGGAACCAACCTACCTGTGATAGAACCATATTCATCTGTTGGCGGAGTGCCTACTTATTTCGATTACAGGGGCAAGCGGGTAAATGCCATCATTAGAAAGAAACCGGAGTTAACAACCCCTGATAATGTCAATACTTCTTTCTTTCCTCCTTTTCCGGGTTATGATGTTCCGCAAGACAGTGATACTTTTCCAAATTTCCCCGGCACATCAGCGGCAGCTCCGCATGCCGCTGCAGTAGCGGCTCTGATGATCGAAGCACAGAAATTAAATACTATTACGCCGGCACAGATAAAAGGGATCATGACATCTAATACAGTTGATATGGATGATCCAAGGACCACCGGTTTCTCTACCGGCTTTGATTATACAACAGGGTATGGTTTGCTTAAGGCTGATGCTGCAGTAGCAGCAGTTAAGTTCCCCATACTGTTTGTAAAAAATCTTTCCTTAAAGGCTGTTTGTTCGGATGATCCGGCTCATGTTAGGAAGTGGGTTATAACCAACCCCAATCCGTTCGAAATGAATGTGCACTGGTTTATTTTAGGATTTTCACAGCAGGGAAACCTGGTAGCGCAACCAGGTCAAACTACGTTTACTACCCAAACGGCTTATTTCTTTAATATTCCTGTTGATAATATTGCGATAATAGACTGGGGAGACAATTTTGGATTTTCACATGTTGATATAGTTGCAAGTACCAGGGCCAAATGTGGCAACAACCTGGTATCCGCTGATAACACAGATGGAATATCGGAGCAGGCAATAACAGTTGAATCTGTTGATAAGGCAAATGCCGTAGTGGTTTATCCAAACCCATCTACAAGAAACTTTAGAGTATATCTTTCCTTTGCTAAAAAAGAAAACATAGACCTTGCATTGTACACCATTGACGGAAAGTTATTATACAAAAACGTGGTCGCTTCCAGTGGCGTTGTAGATATTGATGCTACTAATTATAAACCGGGAGTTTATATTTTGAAAGTAAAACAACAGGAGTATAATAAAACGTTTAAGCTGGTGAAGCAGTGAGGTTAATGGTTAATTGTTAATGGTTAATGGTTAGTGATGATAATAATCAAGAAGTAATTACGATTATTGAATTAACCATTAACCATTAACAATTAACCATTATCCTTAACCGTTGATTCCCGAACAATCAACTGCGGGCTTATAATCTGGTTTTGAAGTTTTATCGGAGTTTCAGAAGTGATTTCCTGGATGATGATCTCTGCGGCTAATTCACCCAGCCTGGTAGGGTGTTGTTCGATGGTGGTTAATGAGGGATGGATAAATGATGACATGGGTTCGTTTCCAAAACCGGCCAGGCCAATGTCGCCCGGCACCTTGATATTTCTGAATTCCAGGAGTTTTGATATTTCAATCGCTGCCCGGTCGTGCACACAAAAAAATGCATCCGGCGGATTTTTACTGTCCAGTAATTCGTTTGCTGCAGATAGTACCCGTTCCCGTTGAAAATAACAATACCGGATCGCATTTTTTTTAACGGGGATACCCGCATTCTTTAATGCCTTTATACAGCCATCGACGCGAAGATTACTCATCTGTAGCGTTGGAGGTCCACCAATGATAGCGATGTTTTTGTATCCCTGCAAGGCAAGATGCTCGCCAATCATATAGCCACCAACAAAATGATCTGTACTTACTTTGTGCGCTTCATGTTCTTCGTTAGCCCTGTCCAGCAACAGCAATGGCACTCCTTTTTTTATCAGTTCGCTGATGTGCGGAAATTCTACGGTTTCTTTCGAATGACAGATCAATATGCCGCATACTCTTAATTCCAGCATCGTTTGTATGATGTTCAACTCGGCTACATAGGAATCCTTTGATTGGAAAATCACCACAAAAAAATTCTGGTTATTGGCTCTTTGTTGTACACCGCTGATAACGGAAGCATAAAAGGGCCTCTCAATGTCGGGCACCAGTATGCCGATAATATTGGTCCTGTTTTGTTTAAAACTAAGTGCCAGCATATTCGGGCGATATCCCGATTCCATTGCCAGGTTCCTTATCTTTTCTTTCGTTTCGGTTTTAATATCGGGATGATCTTTTAAGGCTCTTGAAACAGTAGATTTAGAAATTCCCAACTCGCGGGCTATATCAATGATGGTGGTTTGATGCTTTTGCATGAAAACTTTTTTATGCCTTATGAAGGTAATTATTCCCGGTAACAGCAACAGAAAATAATCTCGCAACTCCGCAACCGTTCCCGGGAACATGACCGTAAATAATCTTATATAAATCTTTGGTATTATAAAATTATAGGCTAATCTTAGCAGACTTGTTGCGAAACTGGCAATTGAAAACGTCGGTTGTTTGTTGGTTTGGAAACGATAAAAAGGAACAACCGGACAATGAAAAACTGAACTTCGAACAACTTTGCCAATTGAAATTAATAACTGCCATATGAACAAATTCATTTCCTCAGTCTTGCTTGTTCTCGGAATGATGATCTTGTCCCTGTCACCCGAAAGGCTGACAGCACAAAACAATGTCGTTACCATTAAGGGAAAGATTATAGATGACACCGGCAACCCCGTTACCGGTGTTAGTGTAACGGTAAAGAACAGCCGACAGGGTACTGTTACGGATAATGCCGGCGATTTCTCTTTAACCAATGTAAAGCCAGACGCTACGCTTCTAATTTCATCGCAGGGTTATAAGAATGAAACGGTGAACCTGCAGGGGAAAACCAGCCTCTCCATTAAAATTCAAAAAGAAATTGGCAAACTGGATGAAGTAATGGTAGTGGGATATGGCACGCAGCGCAAAATAGCCACCACCGGTTCCATCGCCTCCGTAAAAGCAAGCGAGATAACACAAACGCCCGTTACCAATGTGGCACAGGGAATACAAGCTAGAGTAGCCGGCGTGCAGATCACGCAGAATAACGCGGCCCCAGGCGGAAATATCAGCGTTAGGATCCGTGGCACCAATTCTATAAACGGATCTTCTGAACCCTTATATATCGTGGATGGCATCCAGATATCCAACGAGGGCGCCGTAACCGATGTGAGCCCTCTTTCAACCATCAATCCTAACGATATTGAATCCATAGAGATTTTAAAAGACGCCTCTTCTACCGCTATCTACGGCGCACGTGGTGCCAATGGAGTGGTGCTTATCACTACCAAAAGAGGAAAAAACGGACCTACACAGGTAACTTTTGAAACCTACCAGGGTTCTCAACAGATCACTAGAAAGCTGGACATGCTCGATGCATCACAATTTGCACAACTCGAAAATGAAGTGTACAATACGGCCGTGTATGCAGATCCCAAATCATTAGGGGTGGGCACCAATTGGCAGGATCTTGTGTACCGGAAAGCATTGATCCAGAATTACCAGGTTTCCGTAAACGGGGGATCGGAGAAAACACAATTTGCCATTTCCGGAAATTATTTTAACCAGGATGGCATCCTGATCCATTCCAATTTCAAAAGGTACTCGCTTCGTATGAGTCTCGATCATAAGATCAGCGATCATTTTAGAATAGGTTCTACGATCCTCGGCAGTTTTTCTATCAACAATAATATTCCAACAGGCGTCAATAGTATTGATGGCCCTGTGGTAACCAGCAGCATCGTGGGGGCTGCACTAGGAGCGCCGCCTACATTACAACCCTATACGACTAACGGATCTGTCTTTCCTTTTTCCGACCAGTTTAATAGCCGCTATCGGGAAGTTGCCAATCCGCTGGGACTGGCGGAAATACTTAATCGCAACAGCATACGCAGAACACTAAGTAATGTTTATGCGGAGGCCTCACTCGCAAAAGGATTAACCTATCGCGCATCATTAAACGTAGATCTCTCCAGTATTTTAAATGATAATTATTCGCCGCTCTATATTATCGGAAAGATTGACAGGAACGCCAATTCAGGCGGTGCAGGAAAAGGAAACGTGAACAGTACGGCATTATTACATGAGAGTGTGCTAACTTACAATCATTCTTTCGGTGATCATTCACTTCGGGTTACTGCTGTGTATGCATCGCAGTCCAACATGAATAATTCGAACCTGATCAGCGCAAGTGGTTTTCCCAACGATGTTACCACAAATGAAGCCGTTCAACTGGCTGTAAACCGTACAGTAAGCAGTTCCCGCAGTAAGGAAAGACTAGACTCTTATCTCGGCAGGATTAACTATGGTTTCAGTAACAAATACTTCATTGACGTAACGGCTCGTTACGATGGGGCTTCTAAATTTGGCGAGAACAATAAATATGGATTCTTCCCGGCTGTTGCAGGAGCCTGGCGTGTTATAGAAGAATCTTTTATGAAGGAGCAGAAACTAGTCAGCGACCTGAAGCTGCGGGCTAGTTATGGCATTACAGGTAATGCAGCGGCAATCGGCCCTTACCAGTCACTCGCCACCGTTGGCTCGGGAAGCGATTATGAGTTCAATCATATCTATACAGTGGGTATAAGTCCTTCCAGGATACCAAACAGCGATTTAAGATGGGAGAGATCAAAGCAGTTTAACGTGGGCCTTGATGTCAGCGTGTTGAATAACCGCCTAAACCTGGTGGTAGATGCCTATAATAAAAAGACCGAAGATTTATTGTTTGTAAAAAACCTGCCACTTTCCTCTGGATACGGTTCCATTACCGGCAACTTTGCTACCGTCAGGAACTCAGGCCTGGAGATGGCCATTAATACAAAAATACTTGATGGCGATTTGAAATGGGATCTGAATGGAAATATTTCTTTTAACCACAATAAGATAGTAAGCCTGGAAGGAAACCTGGATGAATATGTTGTTAACCCCTATGTTGTTTTAAAAGTAGGTGAGCCGCTGGGCCTTTTCAAGACGTATGTTTTTAATGGTATCTATCAAACGGGCGAAACTATCTTGCCAGGTTCCGGGAGCAGGATAGGTGGAGTGAAAGTAACAGATCTGAATAAAGACGGCCAGATAACCGGGGCAGACCAAATGATAACCGGCCGGGCTACACCAAAGTATATTTTCGGGCTTTCATCAAACCTGCGTTATAAGAATTTTGATTTCAGTGTTTTCTTTTCCGGTGTTCAGGGAAACAAAATATACAACCTTAGCCGCTATACTTTTGAAAATGCCTTGGGAGGTAGAAATGTGGTGGCGGGTATGGTAAGTCGCTGGTCAGCTTCCAATCCTAATAATGAATATGCCAGCGGATTCCAGGGCGGTCGTTTACCGGTAGCTGACAGGTTTGTGGAAGATGGATCTTTTGTTCGGGTAAAAAATATAACGTTTGGCTACCGGATACCTTCTATTAAATATGTAAGCAATGCGAGGTTTTATATCAGCGGAAACAACCTGTTCACCATAACCAATTACTCAGGGTATGATCCGGAAGTAAATTCATTCGGAGGTTCGAATACGCAGGTGGGTATAGACAACCTGGTGTATCCCGTTGCAAGAACTTTACTCGTGGGTTTACAGGTAACCTTTTAATTAAATGAATCTGATTATGTATTTTTTCTCAAACCTCACACCTCATACCTATAAATTTATGAAAGCTTCAAATATATTTCGTATACTGGGATCCGTGAGCTTGCTTATGTCGGTTCAATCCTGCAGCAAGCTGGCAGAGAAACCGTACTCTTCTATTTTTACTGACCAGTTTTATAAAACCGCTTCTGATGCGGAAGCAGCGCTGACAGCAGCTTACGGTCCGATTGGAGACCTTTATAACACTGCCGGCACAGGCGCTTCTGACTTTAGTTCTGACCAGTCTTACCCCAGGCCGGTCGTAGGCAGGGATACTTATACACTTTTCAGTTATGATCCAAACTATACAACGCAGAAAAGCTTTAGCCGTGAATTTGAATCACCGGTGCAGATATGGCGATCATGTTACTCGGGAATCGAAAAAGCTAACTGGACGATCGAGAAAGTACCTGCAACAAATATGGATACCAAACGCCGGGATGAAATTATTGGTGAAGCATATTTCCTGCGGGCATTTTACCATTGGATGGCCACTAAAAATTTTGGAGAAGTAGTTATTAAAACAAAACCAAGTGTAACCCTGGATGATGCCATAACTCCGAAAAGCTCAAAGGCTGATGTATATAAACAGATATACGCAGATCTTGACCAGGCCGTAGCTAAATTGCCCACATATGCTACCACTATTCAAAAAGGCAGGCCATCCAAAGAAGTGGCCATAGCCTTGTTTGCTAAAGCCGCTTTATATGCGGAAGATTGGGCCACATCCCTGGACAAGGCGAAGCAGGTTATCAATTCCGCAAAATATTCATTGATGCCGGATGTGAGGGATGTGTTTAGTGTTTCCAAAGAAGATGCCGCACGCGTGGAGAACATGTGGGCCTATGAATGCGAAAGCACCAGCCCGGGCAGATCGAGCCAGATCATGAGCCTGTATGGGCCGCGTAACAGCGATGGGCCAGCGTACGCTGTAACATCTTTTGGTTCTGCCTTTGCCTACCAGTCGTTCTTTGACTCATTTTCACCCGCTGATAAAAGAAGACAGTTACTGGATACTAATTATCTTAATAAATCAGGACAGGTAGTTGCCCAGAAAGATATTACTCCCATTACTGCCAGAGGTGTACTGGTAAAAAAATATATGGATCCGGGTTCCTCTGGTGGTAATGGTGCCATTAACATGCCCATTCTACGACTGGCCGATATTTACCTGGTAGCTGCCGAAGCGGAGGCAAGGCTAAACGGAGCTACGGTTACTGCTTACGGTTATATTAATACGATCCGCCTGCGTGCCGGTTTACCGGCATTGTCCACCGGCCTTAGTAAAGACGCGTTCGTAGCGGCTGTACTAAAAGAACGGTCTTGGGAATTATTTTGTGAAGGCGATCGTTGGTATGATCTCACCAGGACAAATACTTTCCTGCAGGTGATACCAGCAGCAGTAAATGACGTGTTTCCCGTTCGCACTCCATTGGCCAAACATCGCTATTTTCCTATTCCGCTGGATGAAATAAATGCGAATTCGAAGCTGGAACAGAATGAAGGATGGAAGTGAGAGGACGGCTGTCAGCTATCAGCTATCAGCTATCAACTATCAACTATCAACTATCAACTATCAACTATCAGCTTCAACGTTAAAAATGATTGATTTCATATAAAAAGACAACTTAATTAATAAATTTATTTAACCTGGCATTAGAATATGGATGATAGCTGATAGCTGATAGCTAATGGCTGATCGCTGATGGCCAATAAAAGAACGAACCAGTTAATGAAAATTAGAAACCTTATTTTATTATTTTTTATAGTTCCGGGCATTGCTTCCGCACAGGGAAGAACCAAAACATTCCTCGATGGCGGCGGTTGGTCATTTGCGCTAGACCCCGTTAAAGTAGGAGAGAAGGAACAATGGTTTAAAGCTGATTTCCCTTTCAGCAAGTTCGACAAAGTAACCGTGCCACATAGTTTTTCCGTTGATCCGAGATATGCTTTCTTTACAGGCACAGCCTGGTATTTTAAAAAATTCAATTCACCCGAAATTAAACCAGGTTATCGTACCGTAGTACGATTTGACGCGGTGTTTTATAAAGCAAGAGTCTGGTTCAACGGAAGAATGCTCGGTGAACACGAAGGTGGGTATACTCCCTTTGAGCTGGATATCACCAACGATATGAAAGCGGAAAACAGTATAGCCATTCAAGTAAACAATGCCTGGGATACCACCACCATTCCGGGAGCAAAAACATTTTCAAACTCTGAAACACCGAATGCCGCGCAGGTGTTTCCCTGGATCAACTATGGTGGGCTTACACGTTCCGTTTACCTGTTGAGCCGGCCGCAGGTTTTTCTGCAAAAAGTAAAACTTGTTGCCAACCCTGACCTAACGAAAGGTAATGCCACGATAAAAATGACCGCATTGGTAAGAAATCTTTCTTCTCAGCCTGTGTCTCCTATTGTTACTGCTAACGTCTATTATAAAAATGTAAAAACCAGTGTTCGCTTTAAGCCTGCTCAGGCAAGTGTTTCGGAAAACGCAACTTCTGAAGTTGTATTTGAAAATATGCTTCCTGCAAAGGAAGTGAAATTGTGGAACCAGGATCAACCCGAATTATATAGAAGTGAAATAATTGTCGGCGAGGATACCGTACAAACAGATTTTGGTATTCGTTCTATTCAGTGTGTTGGCACCAAACTGCTTTTAAATGGAGAACCTGTCCGGATGGGCGGTTGTAACCGCCCTTTGGACTATCCCGGGTTCGGTTCTCTTGATCCCGAGGATATACTGATAAAAGACCTGGCTTTAATTAAAAATGGGTGCATGGAGTTATCACGTATCAGCCATTATCCTGTTTCGGAAGCTTTGTTGAATTGGGCAGATAAAAACGGGTTATTGATTATTGCAGAAGCAGGCAACTGGCAAATGACTCCCAAACAAATGACGGATCCACTGATGCGCGCCAAATTCCAGTCGCAACTAACAGAGATGGTAGAACGAGATTGGAACCATCCTTCGGTTATTGCCTGGAGCATGGGCAATGAATTTCAATCTCAAATGGAAGAAGGGAAAAGCTGGGTGAAAGATATGAGCGCTTTCACAAAAAAGTTAGATGCTTCACGCCTCATAACTTTTGCCAGTATGATGGTGGGAAGAGACATCATAAAAAAACCGGAGGATGAAGCTTCACAATATGTTGATTTTATCAGCACCAATATTTATGGCAATCACTTGAAAATGCTTCGGCATATTCACGAATTGTACCCCGGCAAGCCGGTATTCGTGAGTGAATTCGGCCTTCGTACCGATGGCGTGAAAAGGGAGGAAGACCGCGTAACGCACCTCCAAAAGGCCATGTTGGATTTCCGGCAATGCGATTTTTTAATCGGCGCTTCTGTATGGACTTTCAATGACTATCAGAGTCGCTTCCCAGGCACTAATGCCAATGGATACCGTCCCTGGGGACTTGTCTCACCCGAACGGGAGATCAGGGGGATGTACACGGCATGGCAGGAAGAATTTGCACCGGCAACCATTGAGCTGTTGCAACGAAAGGATCAGAAGGCCGTTTTTAAAGTAACGGCACGGGCAGATTTCCCTAGTTATATCTTACGTAATTACAAGGTAAGGGTGGGAGAAAAATTGGTTGCGCTAAATGTTTTAAAACCGGGAGAGAGTCAGCAGGTGATTGTTGATATGGAAAATGCCAATACAGAAGTATCCCTGGTTAAGCCAGGAGGTTTTGTTGTGATGACAAAACATTTTTGAGGGCCATTGACGATTGAGGATTGATCGTTGCTACATTTTAATCTGAAGACCAGACTTTCGAAGTCTTCCAGACTTCGAAAGTCTGGAAGTAAACACCGTATCATTCTTTTCCGAAATGCAAAACAAAGTATGCAAGATTACCAAATTTAGACTTTCGAAGTCTGGAAGACTTCGGAAGTCAGGTCTTCGGATCGAAAGTGCGTCAATCGTCAATCAACAAAAATAAAATCACTCAATGATAAAATCAGCCGGTACAATCTCCCGCCAATTCCCTCTTGTTAAACGTAAGGCTGACCTGGTAATTGTCGGCGGCGGTCTTTCAGGCGTATGTTGTGCAATTACCGCTGCAAGAAAAGGAAGCAAAGTTATTTTGGTACAGGACAGGCCGGTACTTGGCGGCAATGCTTCCAGTGAAGTGCGCTTATGGGTGCTCGGTGCAAGTTCTCATATGGGTAATAATAACCGGTGGGCCAGGGAGGGAGGTGTTATAGACGAATTACTGGTAGAAAATACCTATCGGAATCCCGAAGGTAATGCTGTTATATTCGACGCTATTATACTGGATAAAGTAATCAGTGAACCTAACATTACATTGCTCTTAAATACATCGGTGAACCAGGTAGAAAAAAAAGATGCTTTTACCATAGATTCTGTAAAAGCTTACTGCAGCCAGAACCAGACGGAGTATGTTTTAACTGCGCCCCTTTTTTGTGATACCTCAGGAGATGGCGTTGTTGGATTCCTTGCCGGCGCGGCTTTCAGGATGGGTGCGGAATCCACTTCGGAGTTTGGAGAACAGTTTGCCCCTGCAGCTGAGTATGGCGAGCTCCTCGGTCATTCACTTTATTTCTACACAAAAAATACGGCTAAACCGGTGCGTTTTTTGGCGCCTTCTTTTGCGTTGAATGATATCACCAAAATACCTCGCTACAAGAGTTTTAACGCAAAGGACCAGGGCTGTAAACTTTGGTGGATCGAATATGGCGGCAGGTTAGACACGGTGCATGACACAGAAATCATCAAATGGGAACTCTGGAAAGTGGTGTATGGTGTTTGGGATTATATCAAAAACTCCGGCAACTTCCCGGAGTCTGCGAATATGACGTTGGAATGGGTAGGGATGATCCCGGGTAAAAGAGAAAGCCGGAGGTTCGAAGGTGATTACATTTTAAAACAGCAGGATATTGTTGAGCAGCGCCAATTTGAAGATGCCGTGGCATATGGCGGCTGGTCCATAGACCTGCATCCGGCCGATGGAGTATTCAGCGAAAAGCCAGGTTGTAATCAATGGCATAGCAAAGGCATCTATCAAATCCCTTTCCGTTGCCTATACAGTAAAAATATTAATAACCTTTTCCTGGGAGGACGCATCATCAGTGCTTCCCATATAGCCTTCGGCTCTTCACGGGTAATGGCAACCAGTGCCTATGCGGCCCAGGCGGCAGCTATAGCAGCAACTATTTGCCTGGAAGAAAATATACTTCCGGGAGAGCTTCCTGGCAAAGGATTAATTGGTTCATTACAACGTGAACTTCAAAAAGCGGGGCAACATATTCCAGCTTTAGCATTGAATGACGATGCAAACCTGGTGAAGGAAGCCAGCATTAAAGCTTCCAGCGAATTGATATTTATCGGCCTGCCCGAAGCAGGGTTTTTGAAACCCCTGGAAATATCGGTAGCACAGATGCTGCCATTAAAAGCCGGAAAACTTCCTGAGTTCAGTCTCCATGTTTCTGCAGCGGAAGCAACCGAAATTGAAATCGCGGTACAAATCAGCAGTAGGACAGGTAACTATACACCGGATATCACGGTTGAAAAAAAACGGTTATCAGTAACCGAAGGAAGAAATTGTCTTCAGTTGAAATTTGAATCTGAATTACCTGAAACAGCTTATGCCTTTATCAGTTTCCAAAAAAATCCATTGCTAAAGCTTTCCTATTCCGATAAAAGACTTACAGGAATTCTTTCCGTATTTAACCTGGTAAATGAATCGGTTTCAAATTATGGCAAACAGGTTCCACCGGATAATATTGGTATGGATACATTTGAGTTCTGGTGCCCGCAACGCAGGCCGGAAGGAAACAACCTGGCCATCACCATAAAACCGGGGCTTGATTGTTTTGGTGTGGAAAATATAAGAAATGGTGTTTCGCGTCCCACACTGCAGCCTAATGCATGGGTGGCGGATTGGGATGATACTGCTCCCCGGCTGCAACTTAAATGGAATGAGGAAAAAAAGATAAGGGAAATCATTTTAAAATTTGATACTGATTTTGACCACCCGATGGAATCCGTATTGATGACGCATCCTGAAACCGTAATGCCATTCTGCGTTCGCAATTATGTAATTTATGATGAACAACAGCAGGTGGTATTTCAAAAGAAAGATAATTACCAGACTTTAAACAGGATTATTTTTGATCCGCCCTTGTTTACAAGGCAGCTGACCATAGCAGTAGAGCATCCTTCGGGGGATACTCCGGCGGCTATATTTGAAGTATTATGTTATAGTTAGATTGCGGATCTATTGCAGGTGCAAGCCCTGCCACTGCACTTAAACCACGCACTATGAAAAAAAAGATTTCTCTTTTTGTTTTTACTTTATTAATTGGCCTCAGTGCTTTTCATGCAGATTCGCCATTGAAATTGTCGAATAGCCGTCTCCGTTTGTCATGGCAAAACAGCCCGAATGGATGGTCAATTAATTCGATTGAATTAAATATGAAAGGTAAATGGCAGTCAGTTGGCAAGCCCTCCGGTGAATATACTTTATTGTATTCTGCAGAAAGACCCGATACCGTTCCGGCTGAAAATTTTAAGACAATTACCGGGGACAATTTCCCCGATCCCGTATATAAATACCAGGTAAATAAATGGAAGCAAAGCATTTTGCCGGTGCCTATGAATACCTCGGGGAAAGCCTATCATTTTTATCCGCAATCAGCACATGCAGATGGGAAGAATAAATTAGTTTTTGAACAGGAGACAGATGTAGCCAGCATTTCCAGTGAATGGATGTTTGATCCGGCTTTTCCATCCGATGTGTTGGTAACACAAACTTTCAAAACAAAAAAGGCCGGGTATTTTTCGCTGGCCAGTCCTTCATTATTAAACATAGACGAAAAGGAAATGAGCTGGGCAACGGTGCCTGGCTATTTCCAGGGAAACGAAGTGCAACCTAATTTTGTATTGGGGTACGCGTATGGGCAGGGCGTACCCGACAAGCCCGTGATTTACAGGGAGCGCTCCGCGAGTTCGCTGTGCCCGATCGTAAGTTTAAAAAATGGTAGTACACTGTCGGCGATGCCAGATCCTTCTTTTGGCAGGGATCCCTGGGCCAATGATCAGAACACCCACCAGGACTGGTTTGTAGGTATCTCTCACCGAAACAGGCGCTCGTTATTATCACCCACTCTTTATTATCCTGTTCTGGGAGAACCAAAGTCAAAATTGAACGGAGGAGAAACAATAACCTTCCGGTTCAGGTATAGTTTGACAGAGGGAGATTGGTATGCTGCGCTTAAACATTCTATTAATGATATTTCACATTTCAACCAGTCTTTATCTTTAAGAAAGAATAAACAATCTCTTACAAAACGTATGGAGGAGATGCATAAATACCTGGTGGACAGCAATACGTCTATGTGGAGAGTGGAAGATTTTGAGGGTAAAAAAATAGGCGGGCAAGCATACATGGGTGGCGTAGTGGGCTCCAGCGGCGATGCTATGAAAAACGCCGACTATGGCGCAATGTGGATGCTGGCAAATGCAAGCGGTGACCCGGTTCTTAAAAATAACGTGCTACCCTATGCGATGAATTTTAAGCTGGCGCAGCAGCAGACGTCACCCGGTTTTTTCCAGGGTGCTGCCATTGGTCAGTACTTCCTGGCGAAGCCGAAAAAATTCGTAGAAGAGTGGGGCACTTTCATCGAGCCTATTAGTTTAACGTATTATACCATGCTGGATATGGGCAATGTACTGTTGTTTGAGCCGGGAAATAAACTATTGCGTGAAAGATTAAAACTGGGTGCCGAACAATTATTAAAGTGGCAGAAAGCAGACGGCAGTTGGGAAGTTGCTTACGACCGTGAAACGGAGAAGCCTATCTTTAATGACATAAAGGATCTCCGCCCCACCTTCTATGGACTGATAGTGGCCTACCGCATATTAAAGGATCAGAAATATCTCGACGCCGCCCGAAAAGGAGCGGACTGGTTCATAAAGAATGCCATAAACAAAGGCGCGTTTATCGGCGTCTGCGGGGATGCACGGTATGCACCTGATTTTGCAACTGGCCAATCAGCACAGGCACTGCTGGACCTGTATGACCTTACTAATGAAAAAGCTTATAAAGACGCGGCGATCCAGGCAGCTAAAATATATACGGCCTCCATTTATACACAACCGGTACCATCGCGAAAAATAAAAACAGTAAAAGGAGTAGCAAGGGAAGACTGGGAAATCAGTCAGTCTGGATTAAGTTTCGAACATGGTGGAATTCTCGGTTCTTCCAACTCTTCAGGACCTATTCAATTATGTAGCCATGCCGGTATGTTTATCAGGATGTTTGCGCTGACCAAAGATTCATTATTTGCAGAAATGGCGAGGTCCGCCGCTTTAGGCAGGGATGCTTTTGTGGATTCGACAACAAGCGTAGCCTCCTATTATTGGTCTGCCATGAACAAGGGAGCAGGCCCATACCCGCATCATGCCTGGTGGCAGATTGGATGGATCACCGATTACCTGATGGCAGAAGCAGAATTGCGTTCAAACGGAAAAATAGTTTTTCCCAGGGGATTTGTTACACCTAAAGTGGGCCCTCATCAAACCTATGGTTTCGCTGCCGGGAAAATATTTGATGAATCCGCTGACATGATTCTACGAGACGGCTTGCTTCGCATGCCGGATCCGGAAATTGAATACATAACAGCCTTGTCGGCAAATAAGAAAAGGTTATTTATCATATTGCTTAATGATGATTTAAAGCCGGTAAAAACAGGGATGAATATTGATATCAACAAGTTGGAAGAAGGAAAGCAATATCGTGTAACCAAAATGTCATCGCTTACACCGGGAGAACATTTCAGCCAGTCGAAATCAGGGGAGATATCAATTCCATCACAGGGTATCCGTGTTTTTGCTTTAGATATTGAACCAGACCGTTGATGGTAATTGGTTAGATGATGAGTATGAACTTCAACACGCTAGTGTCATGTCAAACATAAACTGTCGGTTATTTTGGCTATCAGCTATCAGCAGTCAGCTATCAGGAAAACAATGCTAGAATTAGTCTCCTACTGATAGCTGATAGGGGAAGGCTGATAGCCAAAGCGTCATTTTAGAGTTGACATAACACTAGTTATACTGTCATTTAAATCAAATCTATCGGCGCTTAAGACAGCTCTCGAACTTTTGAACATAACTTTAAACTTTAAACTTTGAACTCCCTTGACCTCATCGTGATGGTGGTTTTTGCCGTCTTGATATTTATCATTGGATTGATATTTACCAGGGTAGGCAGCAAAAGCGGCCAGGCTTTTTTTGAAGCCGGTGGTGAAACGCCCTGGTGGATAAACGGGTTGTCTTTATTTATCAGTTATTTTTCTGCGGGAACTTTCGTGGTGTGGGGGTCAATTGCTTACAAGCAAGGGTTGGTGGCGAATGCAATCCAGGTAACCATGGCCGTTAGCGGGCTGTTAACAGCGCTATTCATTGCCGGTAGATGGAAACGTACTGGTTCGAAGACTGCGGCGGAGTTTATAGGCAAGCGATTTAATACCGGCACGCAGCAATTTTACACCTATCTCATACTTTTATTAAGCCTGGTAAATACCGGTGCTGTTTTATATCCTGTGGGCAAAATGGTTAGTGCGGCCACACCACTATCCTTAAATACCTGTATTATTATTATTGGAATAATCATTGTATTGTACACCGCTGCCGGTGGCTTGTGGGCAGTACTGGTAACGGATGTGGTTCAGTTCGTGGTGTTGTTGGCAGCGGTTCTTATTGTGTTGCCGGCAGCATTTAAGGAAGTAAATGGTATAAATAATTTTATTGAAAAAGCGCCACCTGATTTTTTCCATTTTTTTTCCAATGATTATACGTTTGGTTTCATGCTGGCATTTATGATCTATCAAACAGTTTATATTGGTGGTAACTGGAGTTACGTTCAGCGATACACCAGTGTTGCCAGTGAAAAAAATGCGAGGAAGGTAGCTTATTTGTTTGCTGCGCTGTATTTGGTTAGTCCGATTATCTGGATGCTTCCTCCTATGATATTCCGCGTGATCAATCCCGGTTTGACGGGCCTTGAGCCGGAAAACGCATATATGTTACTATGTCAGAAAGTGCTGCCTGCGGGATTGATCGGGTTGGTATTATCAGGCATGATCTCCGCCACATCCAGCAAGGCAAATACCACCATTAACCTGGCGGCCACTGTTTTTGCGCAGGATGTATACCGTAAATTAATCAGGCCATTGGCTTCAGAAAAGGAGCAGATTCTTATAGCGCGGTTGTTTACCTTGTTATTTGGAGCAAGCACTATTGTTATTGCGATTTTGGTACCACAAGCAGGCGGTATTGTTGAAGTGGTATTAAGTATTGCATCTATTGCCGGCAGCGCATTGTTTGCGCCCATTATATGGTCGCTTTATTCAAAAAGACAAAATGCATTTTCAGTTGTTTTTGTAACGATTGTTTCCCTCTCAGTGAACCTGTTCCTAAAAGTTATCAGCCCTGCGTTATTAAATATTAAGTTAAACCGGACCTATGAAACGGTGCTGGGTGTTGGGTTGCCTTTATTTTTGCTACTCATTTTTGAATGGTATTATAAAATTTCGCGAAAGCCAACTTTCGAATTTATTTACCCGGGTAAAACAGATCCGCTTATTTTGCCTGACGCAAAATTAAAAAATGAGCATGCTGCTGCCTTGCAGCAAAACAAGTTTGGTGTTACAGTTATTGGATGGTCAATCGGGTTTATTGGAATTGGCATACTGGTGCTTGGTATTCTTGCGGCGGGTCATGATATAGTTAAATGGGTTGGCTTGGGTATTTTGTTATTGGGTTTGTTTATTAGTTGGCTGTCCAGAAATATGAGTGGCGGTAAAAGTGTTTGACTGCCCAAGTACTGCAATGGCGTAATATATTAGCACAGGGTGAAGCCCTGTGTATGAACGTGAACTGCAACCAAGGTCCTAATATACTAGCACAGGGTGAAGCCCTGTGGTTGAACGTGAAATTCATCCGAGCCCTGTAAGGGTGTACTATTTTAGCAGAGGAAAATGCTCGCTAAAATTACTACATGACGCGCAACCCTGGGTGCACCTCATGATCACTCACGGGGCTTCACCCCGTTCTGGTATATTGAGCCCTCAGGGCTGTGTTGCAAAATCAATGATGTCACAGGGCTTACCCTACACCTCATATCTCACTGCCGAGTGATTCAGTGTACAATACTTGTACTCCAGCGGACTCTGCTTAATAATTTTTTTAAATTGATAATGAAAATTTGACAAGCTGTCGAAACCACACGAGTAGCCAATTTCTTTGATTGACTTTTGGTTTTCGATTATCATCCGGCAGGCTTTATTAATCCTGTATTCTATCAGAAACTCCAGGTAAGTCTTGTGTGTCTGAGCTTTAAAATACCTGCAAAATGATTCTTTGGTCAGGTTAACTATTCCGGCAACATCATCTATCCTGATATTATGATCATAATTTTTAGATGTAAAATCTACAATTTTATTAATCCTTCTTTCGTCTTCCGTTTTCACCTGGTAAACATATCCTACGCTAATTAGTATTCGGTAGAATTTTTTATTGATCATTATTTTTAGTATTTCCAGCAATAATAATATTCTGCCTAGCGATGATGCATGCAACATTTTTTCCATGAGAGGAATAATTTTTTTCTTTCCCTCATCCGTTAAGCAAAGGCCCTGTCTTGCCATAATAAAGAGATGCTGAATTTCTTTGAACTCAGGTAGTTCAAGAAATTCCTTTCCCAGGAAGGTTTCATAAAATTGAATTACCAGTGCTTCTGGCGGACGGCTGTTGTTTTTTTGCAAACACTTCTCATCATGAAGAAAAGCATGAGGCACATTTTTTCCAATAAGCACCACATCATTAACTGTGAAGTTCTCCACGCTGGTACCAATGATTCTAGTGCCGGCAGATCTCTTCAGTAGTACCAATTCTATTTCAGGATGGTAGTGACAGGAGTTTGACAAATACTCTACGGGCTCAACTTTTACGTTGATGGAGAAATTATTGTCCCAGGTCAATTGCCTGAGCGCGGGTTTTAAAGTACGTACCATAGCCTGTATTATTGTTGGGAATTTAATAAAAATGGAAATCGATTTCCAAGTTAACTGATTTTTAATTTTTCTGCAAAAAAATATCTTATTATTTTTTAAGACATCAGTTTATTACTTGTTGTACGGTCTTTTCCGGATCTTACCCATAGGTGATTTGTTTTAACGTGGTCCTAATAAAACGCTTGGATTGTTTCCAATTTAAAATTCGATTTCCAAAAGTTGATAACTTTTCTTAATTTCCACGATATTTATTTTCTTTAGAATACATGTACGAAATAATTATTTGGTTATCCTAACTCCACTTATATAACCTGGTTTGGGAATAGATCGATAACACAACTTACTTTTTATGAATAACTCATGAATAAGAAAAAGGACAGAAGAGTAACCATATATGATATTGCGCGACAGATTGGTATTGCGCCTTCTTCCGTATCGAAAGCCTTAAATGACCAACCTACTATCAGTGATAAAATAAAAGCACTCGTCAAATCAAAAGTGCAGGAATTAAATTATGTGCATAATTCATCTGCGGCTAATTTAAGAAGGGGAACTTCCAGGACTATAGGAGTTATTGTTCCGAAAATTAACACCGCATTCTTTTCGGATGTGATTGCAGGTATGGAAGAAGCCTGCTTTGAGAATAATCATCATCTTATTATTTGCCAGTCGGGCGAGTCTTACATAAAGGAAGTGCAGGCTGTCGAGACCCTAATTCATCAAAACGTAGATTGCATAATTATTTCCATTAGCATAGAAACAAAGTCTTCCAAGCACCTGGAGGAAATCGGCCGTCATCACGTAAACCTGATTCAATTCGACCGGGTTGATCATGCTATTCCAAGCCACACTATTGTAAATGACAATAAGAATGCAGCCTATAAAGCGGTTAAACATCTGATAGACATGGGGTATAAAAAGATCGCCTTGCTCGGAGGTGCAGACTTCCTAACTATCTATAGGGATCGTAAGGAAGGATATCTTAAGGCTATTAAAGAGGCCGAATTATTAATTCCCTATAATTATATTGTTGACAATGCCCTTACAACCGATAGGGGAATGGATGTAGCGAAAGAGTTATTAAAAAGTAATAATCCCCCTGATGCATTCTTTACTATCTCTGATTATTCTGCCCTGGGAGTATTAAGAGTTGCTTTATCAATGAAATTAAAAGTTCCCGAACAAATCGGCATAATGGGTTTTGCCAATGAACCCTTTACAGAGTTAATATCTCCCGGCCTTTCCTCCGTAGATCAAAAAAGCAGGAAAATGGGTAAAGATGCTGTTAATGTTTATTTTAATTATATTCTTCAGCAAAAGCCAGGTAGCAAATTCAGGAAGCAGGTTATTGAGAGTTCCCTGGTTATAAGAGAATCTTCGATGAGGAAGATGATCAAACTGCATAAATAAGTGTTTTCCGCGACTGTCGTTGTCTTGACAAATGATAATATCAATGACATGAATGGTAATATCCAGAAATAAAATTCACGCCAGAGTTGGTTACTTACAGTCAAGGAAATAAGTGACGTGGCCGCACGTCTAACAGCTGCTAAAGATTGAAATATGAAAAAACCCCCAACTTTTTTTTCTAACCGGATAAGCGCTTACTTACTTATAAAGGTATTCTTGTCTGGCCAAATCCTGCTAATACTTCAGGTTTCTTCAATAGGCCTTTACGCTCAGCAATTATCCATCAAAGGCAAAGTAACGAACGAGGCCGGCAGCGGACTAGCCGGGGTTAGCGTAAAAGTGGATGGTACCAATAAGGGAACATATACTTCTGAAAATGGCGAGTACTCAATAGGCCAGGTAACCGGTAATGCGTCCTTACTATTTAGCTCTGTCGGCTTTACTTCCCAGCAAACTAACGTGGATGGCAGGAACCGTATAGACATTGTTTTACAGGAAAATAATACTAAACTGGGCGAAGTAATAGTTGTTGGCTATGGTACACAAAAGAAAGCTACGGTTACAGGATCTATTGTTGCTGTTAAGGGAGAAAAATTACAAGCTTCGCCCGCCATTAATTTCACGAATACATTGGCTGGGCGCTTACCCGGCCTCGTTACCGTTAACTATTCCGGAGAACCGGGAAATGATAATGCCACTATCAGGATCAGGGGTTCTAATACTTTGGGAGATAATTCTCCTCTTGTTGTTATCGATGGTGTGGCTAACCGTACAATGGACGGCCTGGATCCATCCGTTGTTGAAAGTATTACGGTATTAAAAGATGCATCGGCAGCCATCTATGGAGCACAGGCGGCTAATGGTGTTATCCTCATTACTACCAAACGGGGAGCGCTGGGAAAGCCAGGGGTGAATGTACGGTTTGATTATGGATTGAGTGCTCCGACTATAATTCCCAAAATGGCTGATGCGCCTACCTATGCCACCATGATCAATGAAATTAATTCGTACGCAGGTCGCCCTGCAACATATACTGCAGATGAAATCAGGAAATTTGGCGATGGATCTGATCCCTGGTTATACCCGAACACAGACTGGTTCGATGTAGTATTTAAATCAGTAGCTAAGCAGAATAATACAAATATCACGGTAAGTGGCGGCACGGAAAACATGAAATATTTCATCGCGGCTGGTTTCAATCAGCAGGGTGCCATCTACAAAAATAGCGACCGCGACTATTCACGCGTTAATTTCCGGTCTAACATAGATGGAAAAATCTCCAATCATATCTATTTAAGTTTTGATGTGGCAGGCAGACAGGAGAGCAGGAACCTTGGGCCAACCGGTAATATTTTTACGTACCTGATAAACAGGAGCAAGCCAATCTTCATAGCTAATTATCCTGGTAATAAACCTGCCACAGGTTATGAGGCAGGAGCGAACCCGGTCGTGCTCACTTCTAACCTGGTAGGATATAATAAAAGCAAAACATATAATTTTTCCAGCAATGTAAAATTATTGGTTACTATTCCGTGGGTGAAAGGATTGTCTGTTACCACCAATGCTTCTTTCGATAAAGATATTAACAATGTAAAAGCATGGGCAACACCGTATACACTTTATTCCTGGGATCGCGTCACATACGACGCCAATAAGCTACCCGTAGTCACCGGCGCATTATCTGGACCTTCACTGGATGCCAGTCTTACGCAAAGTATGACTGATGGTCAACGAATATTGCTGAATGCCTTGGTTAATTATGATGTTAGGTTAACAGATAAACATACCCTTAAAGTTCTTGCAGGAGTAGAAAAAATTATGGGAGAATCAATGGACCTTAGTGCGTTCAGAAGAGGATATGTCTCTACAGCGATTGACCAGATATTCGCAGGCGCCAGTCTGGCTAAGGATAATGGTGGATCGGCCACGCAGAGTGCCCGCTTAAATTATTTTGGCAGGTTAAACTATGATTACCTGCAGAAATACCTGTTGGAATTTGTGTGGCGATATGATGGCTCTTATATTTTTTCAGAGAAAAAACGCTTTGGCTTTTTCCCGGGAATATCAGCAGGCTGGAAAATTTCCGAAGAAAATTTCTGGAAAAATAATCTCTCTTTTATCAATTCTTTCAAGTTCCGCGGCTCCTGGGGGCAAACCGGTAACGATCGCATTGCAGCCTATCAATATCTTTCCAGTTACGGCTTTGGCGTTACGCCGTATGTGCTCAATGGAAACCTGGAAGTGCAGCCGCTGAACGAGTTGCGTATCGCAAATCCAAACGTTACCTGGGAAGTGGCCAATCAATCCAATATTGGCTTTGATGGTGAAATGTTTGAAGGGAAGTTTCAATTTTCAGCGGAGTATTTTTATAACCTCCGTTCTAATATACTCTCTTTTCGCAACGCTTCAGTTCCGGTTTCAACTGGTTTAACATTACCAAGAGAAAATATTGGTGAGGTAATAAACCAGGGTTATGAAATACAGGTGGGTTATAAAAGTAATATTGGCAAATTCAAATACGAAGTGTCTGCCAATGGTGCGGTAGCAAAAAACAAAATTAAATTCTGGGATGAAGTATCCGGCGTTCCAGAGTACCAGCGATCTACCGGAAGGCCCATGAATGCCGGGCTGTATTACAATGCGAAAGGTGTTTTCAGGGATCAGGCTGCGGTAGATAAATCGCCCCATTGGGCTAATGCACGCCCGGGCGATATCATATTTGAAGATGTAAATAATGATACTAAAATTGATGGCAAGGATAGGGTCAGATCCATGAAAACAGATATCCCAACATTTACAGGAGGTGTATCCATTGACCTTGGCTATAAAAATTTTTATGCTTCCATTCTTTTCCAGGGAGCCTCAGGTGCCGTTCGCTCATATAATCTTGAATCCGGTGCCATTGGTGATTTTTTGGAAGATGATGCCAACGGCCGGTGGACAGTAAATAATCCCGATGCAAAGAAACCAAGAACATGGAATACCGGCGGCGAATACTGGAGCTCCGTGAATAATACCTATTGGCTGAAGAATAACGACTACCTGCGATTAAAAAATCTGCAGGTCGGTTACAACGTACCAAAAAATTTATCGGATAAACTAAAAATTAACGGGTTAAGTATTTACATAACCGGGTTGAATCTTGTTACGTTCTCCCCAGAAAAAACGTTTGACCCCGAGACGGTCGGAAATGTTTACCCATTGAGTAGAGTAATTAATGGTGGTATTAACTTAACCTTTTAAAAATCATTTAAGATGAAAAGTTTTGTAAATGTTTTTAAAATATGTTTCTGTTTTACTTTGATTACAACTTCCTGTAAAAAAGAATTCCTGGAAACAACACCATTGAGCGAGTTCTCTTCAGCAGATGTATGGAAAGATCCGGCACTGGCAAAAACTTTTGTAAATGGTATTTATACCGGTATAGAGCAGAGTATGCAAAAATATATGAAATCTGTATTCTGTGATGAGGGCCATCGCAGGGATAATACGGCCTGCTTTAATTTTAATATAGGTTTGATGACGCCCGATGGTATCCCGGGTTGGAACAGTGAGAACTGGCAGAAATTATATTTACTGGTAAGAAAGTGTAACCTGTTTCTTGCCAATATTGAAACTGCTACATTTGACAAAGCCTCCATGACGGGAGAAGTTAGATTTTTAAGAGCATGGACTTATTATAATCTCACAAGTTTATATGGCGGTGTTCCTATTATTTCAAAAGTGTATGACCTGACAGATGATTTTAAAGCTCCTCGAGATTCCTATGAAGACTGTATAAAATTTATGGTAGATGATCTGGACCAGGCAGCGAAGGCATTACCTCTGGTGCAAAGCGGCGCAGACAACGGTCGGTCTACAAAGGGCGCTGCGTTAGCCCTTAAAGCAAGGATACTTTTGTATGCGGCCAGTGACCTGCACAATACCACCATATTCGCTGGCTACGCCAACCCGAAATTATTAGGTTACACCGACGGCAATAGAATGGCAAGATGGCAGTCTGCCAAAGACGCGGCAAAAGCGGTGATAGACATGAATACGTATAGTTTATATAAACCGAGTCCGGCCCCAACAGATTCTGTCGCTAAAAATTATGAAGAACTTTTTATTTCGAAAGTAACCGTAGAGGATATTTGGTTGAGGTATTATTCAGCCAACGTTCCCATAATCGGCGAAAACGTAAACAGCCTTTCCTTAATGAATGGCCCCAATGGAAATGGTGGCCAGGGTAACAACGCGCCGACCGGCAACATGATAGATGCCTTTGAGATGAGGGATGGCACCAAATTCGACTGGAATAATCCAGCGAATGCAGCCTCACCCTATTATTATCGTGAACCGCGTTTTTATGCCTATATACTTTATGATGGAGCAAAATGGGTAACCCGTCCATCCTATTCAACAGGTCTGGATCCATTGGGCATAATCCATACAGGCTTTTTTGAAAGATGGAACAGTG
Source organism: Chitinophagaceae bacterium (assembly GCA_039921525.1). GTDB lineage: Bacteria > Bacteroidota > Bacteroidia > Chitinophagales > Chitinophagaceae > JADCRZ01. Next base: position 33,500 of record JBDSBP010000012.1, read on the forward strand.
CCACCAGCCAGGTTGTTTTAGAAGGTGGCATTGATAGCCGTAGCAGTCCTTTCGAACCTAATAACAGTGGCCAGACACTTTATCTTGCCCGTAAATTCCTGGACCCAAAAGTTCTTCCTTCCGCCGGCACCAGGCAGGAAGTATCATGGCGTTACCTGAGGTATGCTGAAGTGCTGTTAAATTGTGCCGAAGCATGTATTGAACTGGGCCAGGACTCTGAAGCCCGCACTTACATAAACATGATCCGAAAAAGAGCTGGATTGCCCGATCTCACCGAGTCTGGCGCTGCTTTACGAGCACGTTATCGCAACGAAAGAAGAATAGAATTAATGTATGAAGACCAGCGTTTTTATGATGTTCGCAGGTGGGTTATTGGACCCGAAGGTTATGCCAAAGTTTACAAGGCGAATGTATTGTACAAACTGATGCCTGATAAAACCACTTCAACTGTTCCGATCATCAAACACGAGGTGCTGGAAACAAGAGCCTGGATTGACAAGGCATACTTCTTCCCCATTTTAAGAGATGAAATGAACAAGAATAATCTGCTGGTTCAAAATCCCGGATATAATTAACGAAAGATAGATTAAATTTAAAGGGAGAAGGTGCTGGACTGACTTCCGAAGTCTTAGCCTTTGGCATCTATCACCACGAACGCTGACTTCGAAAGTCTCAGAAACATCTAGTGTTATGTCAACTCTAAAATGACGCTTTGGCTATCAGCCTTCAGCTATCAGCTATCAGGAGGAAACTAATTCTAGCATTGTTTTCCTGATAGCTCACTGCTGATAGCTGATCGCCAAAATAACCGACAGTTTATGTTTGACATGACACTAGCCATCTGTCATTCTTAATTATAACATTTAAAATTTAAATTATGAAAAACACATTCCTGCTTCTTGGTTCATTTTGTTTGATGCTTTTTACATTGTATTCCTTTAAAATGCGCAACAATTCAAAAGTGAAAGGAATTGAAATCTTACTTAAAAAGAGAGTTCCTTCTGCAACAGATAAAGCCACCTATAAAGTGATAAATGAAAAGCAGGAATGGAACCCATCCGAAACTGCGATCATTATTTGCGACATGTGGAATCAGCATTGGTGCAAAGGGGCCACTTTAAGAGTGGGTGAATTAGCCCCTCAAATCAATAAAGTAATCACCGCTGGTCGTGAAAAGGGAATGCTGATTGTACATGCGCCCAGCGACTGTATGGATTATTACAAAGATTATCCCGGGAGGAAACTGATGTTACAATATAAAAATACCAATGTCGAAAACCGTATCAACAATGATAAACTGGCTTCCGAAAAAGATGCCGTATGGCCCATTTACCAGGAAGATGGAGGATGTAATGAAACGCCCCTTTGTAAACAGGGCCGTGCCTGGGAAAAAGAAATTGGTGATATCAAAATAAATGACAAGGATGTTATTAGCGATTCGGGCATCGAAATGGCCGGGCTATTCAAAGCAAACGGTATAAAAAATGTAATACTTATGGGCGTGCATACCAATATGTGTGTAATTGGCCGTTCGTTTGGTTTGCGCAATATGGTTCGCTTAGGGATGAACGTGGTATTAATGCGCGACATGACGGATGCAATGTATGATGCCAGGCAATGGCCCAACGTAAACCACTTTGCCGGTGTGAATTTAATGATTGAATACATAGAGAAATATGTTACGCCCACAATTGCATCAACTGACATCATAGGCCAAAAGCAATTCAGATTTAACAACGATAAACGGCCTCTCGCTTCTTATACTCACCCGCTCGAACTCAATGACAATTTTTCACTGGTAAACAACTTTACACCTTGAACATTAAACTTTGAACTACTCTATATTTATGAAAAGAAGAAATTTTATCAGCAAAACGGTAATGGGAACCATGGGGCTAACACTGGCACCTTCCATCTTATCACTCGCTAAAGGCGCCAACAATAAAATTGTTGTAGCGCTGATTGGTTGCGGGGGTCGTGGTATAAGCAACTTAACAGGCATCATCGGTGAAAATGAAAATATCGACGTTAAATATCTATGCGATGTTAATGAAACGCTGAAAGCAATTCCCGCAACCATCGACAAGTATAGCAAAACGCAGGGTTATGCTCCGAAGTTTGTGAACAGCATGAAAAAAGTATTTGACGACAAAGATGTAGATGCTGTGATAATCGCCACCCCTGAACACTGGCATACCCTGGCTACCATCTGGGCATTGCAGGCCGGTAAACATGTATTTGTAGAAAAGAATCCCACGCTCTCCATCTGGGAGGGCCAAAAGATGATAGAGGCTGCAGGCAAATACAAAAAAGTGGTACAGGTAGGATTTGAGAACAGGAGCGCTCCTTATGCCTATTCAGCGCGTGAATATATAAAAAGTGGGAAATTAGGCAAGGTAGTTCATGTGAAATGTTATTGCATGCTGGCAGGTGAAAAATGGATGCCAAAAGCTGACACAGAAGTTCCAAAAGGTTTGAATTGGAATGAATGGCTCGGCCCGGCAAAATCAGTTTCGTATAACCCTAACCGTCATAGCATGACCAGTCGAGGCGGCTGGCTCGACTTCTGGGATTATGGCGGAGGTACCCTTTCCGATGATGCCAGTCACGTTATGGATCTTGCCCGCCTGGCTTTGGACAATCCCGGCCACCCAAAATCCATTTCCTGTAGTGGGGGAAACATCGGGTTCCATTCACAAAAAGAAACACCTGAATTTCTGAATATTTCTTATGATTACGGTGATTTTGCCATGACCTGTGAAAGTGGTAATTGTACACCTTACATGAGTAAGATACCACAGGACGTGCGATATAGCGATAAATTTCCCTTCTGGCCGCAAACTGCCACAAGAATAGAAATTTATGGAACAGAACGGCTAATGTATCTCGGGCGGCACGGTGGTGGATGGCAGGTTATGGAAAAAGATGGAAAGGTTGCAGACTTTGGCTTCGGTTACTTTCCTGATAAATACCACCAGAAAGATTTTATTGATGCAATAAGATTAAGCAAAGCACCCAATGGTGAACCTATGCAGGCGCATATGAGCGCTTCTTTGGTGCACCTGGCAGATATTGCCTATCGTACCGGCAACAAACAATTATTTTTTGATGCAAAAACCGAACGCTTTACTAATAATGAAGCTGCTAATAAATTTCTTAAAGGAAACTATCGGGCCCCTTTTATAATACCTCAATTTGTTTGACCCGTTCACCTGTTAATCATAAACAATAAGTAGTATATGAAAATTATTAAATTAGTGTTGATAGTATCAATCATTTCCTTTTTTATTATGTGGACCAGGAAAGATAAAAACCTGAATGTTGTATTTATATCGGGATGTAATGAATATGTATCGCACATTACGTTGAATCAATATAAGAAAGCGTTGGAGAGTAAATATTCAAATGTGAAAATAACCATTTTACAGGCGGATGGCCCTGTAAATGAGAAAGACGAATATTCAAATCTGAATGGAACAGAGGCTTTAAAAGATTGTGATTTGTTATTGACTTTTGCCCGGAGAACAACTATTTCGGGAAAAGCGATTGAGGATATCAAAAAATATGTGAACGCGGGAAAACCTTTGGTGGCGCTTAGAACTTCCAGCCATGGATTTCAATCCTGGCCTGAGTTTGACAAGGAAGTATTAGGGGGTAATTACTCCATGCACTATAAAGGAGAACCGGAGAAGCGTGTAATAGGTGTGGATGGAATGCGAACCGTTGTGGGAGAACCTAGTGGCCCGCCACAAACGGAAACAATTAACCCTGAAAATAAAAATCATCCTATACTTAAGGGAATACAAAGCTTTACATCAAAATATAGTTTGTATAAAACGGCTCCCATAGCCAAAGACGCGAAATTGCTTCTTACTGGAAAAACAGTAGAGGGAGAGGAGCCTGTTGCATGGGCAAGAACAATTCATGGAAGGGTAGTTTACATCAGCTTAGGTGGCGTTCAGGATTGGCAAAATCCTGTTTTTGTAAAATTAGTAACTAACTCCTTGTTTTGGGCCGCAGATTTCAAGGCCAAAAATAAATAGTTTTTTTAGAAGAGGTTTGTTAATCCGCACGCTGTGAAGAGCTGACAATACAAAAATAAGTATAATGGATCTAACTAATAAGGTTGCGCTAATAACAGGAGGTACTCACGGACTCGGAGCTGAAACGGCTATTAAACTGGCGAAGCAAGGTGTTATAATAACATTGGTAGCAAGAAACCCGGATGCTACTATTACACAGGAAATTGAGAGCATCGGCGTACAGTGTTTTCTTATAACTGCTGATTTAAGTAAGGAAGAGGAATGCAAAAGAGTAGTGGAGCAAACCTACGTTAGGTTTGGACGTATTGATATTCTCGTGCATAGCGCAGGGGGAGCAGCAGCCGGCAGTCTTTTGAATGTAACCAGAGATGTTTGGTATTATGCCTTCGATATTCATTTGCATGCAGCCTTTCATCTTTGTGCAGCGATGGTTCCTTTAATGAAAATAAAAAAAGAAGGAGCCATTATTCTCATATCATCCGCAGCAGGGTTGCGAGGCGTAAAAAATGCGCTGGCTTATGCAGTGGTAAAAGGAGCCATTCCCCAGTTTACGAGGGCGCTTGCTTTCGAGCTTTCAGACGATAACATCCGTGTAAATTGCGTTTCTCCCGGGATTATCCGCACCCGCTTCCAGGATTTTCTAACCCCCCAACAAATAAAAAACAATATCGATAATCGCATTCCGTTGCACCGCGAAGGTACCCCGGAGGATGTGGCAGATGCGATTTGTATGCTGGTAAAGAATAACTTTATTACCGGGGAAAACATTGTAATAGATGGGGGCATGACCATGCGCATCGTATGAACCACGGAGGCACAGAGACCGGGAGGGACACAGAATCTTAATCAGAGGGATCTACCTGTGAGGTCTTCAAGACCTCACAGGTCTGAAATAAGAGTAGATTCCTGATTCGAGACCTTATGAGGTTTATTAAATCTACAGGTCTGACCCGGTTTTTTGTTTTTGGATAATACTAAAATATTTCAAGCGAATGAAAGCAAGAATATGCATAATAGGTAATGGCCTTTTTGCCAATAAGGTACATTATCCTTCACTTGCTTCTTTTGAAGATGTGGAAATTATTGGTATTTGTGCATCTGATGAAGGGCGGTTACGTCAGACTGCTCTTAATTTTAAAATTCCATTAGAAAATATATATGTAACAAAATCAAGATCTGGTTATCAAAAAATGTTGATGGATCTTCGGCCAGATGGCGTTTATGTCATAGGTCAGCCAGGCCTTATGTTGGATATCTGGATCTGGTGCCTCAAAAATAAATTCAATCTGTTCATAGAGAAGCCAATGGGCAGCACGCTGCACCAGGCACAGGTATTGGCTCGTCTTGCTATAGAAAATAATTGCATCACGCAGGTTTCTTATCAACGCAGGTCATCACCCATATTACAATATATACGGCAGGAGTGTCTTAAAAAAGGTGCCATCACACATAGTATTGTTGAGTTTAGTAAATACGATATCACTCCCATGTTGGGAGAACGGGACAGGATGTTGGATGATTATATACATGCCGTAGATACCGCACGATATATCTGCGGAGGAGAAGTAATTGAAATAGAATCCCGTTGTAAGCGAATAATCGTTCCCGATATAAACTGGATAGGGGCAAACCTATATTTCGACAACGGGGCAAGTTGTTATGTAATTGGCAGCTGGACCTCGGGCCGACGTGTTTTCCGTGTAAATATTCACGCGCCGGGAATTTGCAGTGATGTTGAATTAGAAAAAGAAGCCTATCTCTACACAGAAGGCGATTACGAGGGAACAAGGTACGACAGTAAGGAAATTGCAGGAAGCCCGGAATTATATATTTATGGTGGCTTTCAAAGAAAAAGCAGGGAGTTTATCAACTCTATTATTTCAGGAAAAGAGGAAACCAGTTCACCTTTTAACGATGCATTGAAAACAATGGAAGTA
>JBDSBP010000013.1:0-13798 GCA_039921525.1 Chitinophagaceae bacterium
GGGGCTTATAGCGAATATTGGCCTCAGATCCATATGATGCCGGAAGAAACTATGAAGGCTTTTCTTGATTTACATGGAAAAAGGCTCATGCCCGTTCATTGGGCCAAATTCAATCTTTCTTTACACAGTTGGACAGAACCCATTAAGCGGTTGAATAAGCTGGCAGCCTTAAATAGGGCTGAAATGATATCACCGAGAATAGGAGCCGCTTTTGAAGTGGGGGTGCCGTTTAAACAGGAAGAATGGTGGGAAGAGTAACAGCAGCCCAAATCTCCAGACTTCGAAGTCGCGAAGACTTCAGGGGTAGGCTCTCTCTCTCTCTCTCTCTCTCTCTCTCTCTCTCTCTCTCTTTAAACCTTACGCTTAAAACTAATCTTCCAACTAGGGGTAAACAACCCTTCAGGTGTTATATAATAAAATATCTTTGAAAGAAGCTGTTATATCAGAATCAAGATATCAACCCTTAAGCATGGAATCGAACGACACAGTAATGATCAACTTACTGGGCGAACGGAATGAAAAGGCATTTGAGCAGGTTTTTAAATCAAATTTTAAAAGCCTTCATGCGTATGCCTTTACTATTTTAAAAGATGAGGTGATGGCGGAAGAAATGGTGCAAAATGTTTTTTATAAAATATGGGAGAAAACCGCCCAGCTCACTATCTCCGGCTCTGTAACAGCTTATCTCTACCGCGCAGTATATAATGAAAGCCTTAACTATCTCAAACATCAAAAAGTAAAAGCAGCATATCAAAGCTTTAGCTCTTTTCAAATGAAAAACTCCTCAGACAGTGCTTCCAAAAAATTATTACTACGGGAACTTACCGAAAAATTGCAAACTGCCTTAAACGAGCTGCCGGAACAATGCCGCACCGTTTTTCAACTGAGCAGGTTTGAAGAATTGAGATACCGTGAAATAGCATCACAACTGAATATCTCGGTAAAAACCGTGGAAAACCACATGGGCAAGGCCTTGAAATTATTACGCCTCAAACTTGTTGACTTTTTGCCAATAACGGTTTATCTATTACTAAACCTTTAAATGTATATTATTTGGAAAATTTCGACCATATAAATAATGACCTGCTGGTAAAATTTCTTGTAGGAGAAGCTAGTGCCGATGAACAACGGCTGGTAGAGAATTGGCTTGATTCACAAGTGACAAACAGGAAATTCTTTGAGCATTTTAAAATTATCTGGGAACAGAGTAAAGATCTGTCTAACCGCCAATCCGTTAATGAGGTGGCTGCCTGGAAAAGATTTCAGCAGAGGATTCATCCAGGTAAGTCAGATAATATAATACAAACACGCCGCGTTTATCAGTGGCCATTCCTTCGGGTTGCCGCTATATTCATCCTGGTAATCACAGGAGCTTTGCTTGGCTTTTATTTTTTAAACAATCGACCTGTCAATATCCTTGCAATTAATTCTCAAAGAACCAGTCTTGTTGATACATTGCCGGATGGTTCTGTTGTAATCTTAAATAAGCATTCACTTATTAACTACCCGGAAAAATTTACAGGCTCCAGCCGCTCGATAACATTAAAGGGTGAAGCTTTTTTTACGATCTCACCCGATAAAAACAAACCCTTCATCATCCAGGTAAATGGTATTAGTATTAAAGTGGTGGGTACTTCTTTCAATGTAAAAACCACGGGCAACAACACAGAGGTGATCGTAGAAACAGGAGTGGTAGAAGTAAGCAGGAACAACCGTTCCATCACGTTAAATCCAGGAGAAAAAATCATTGTTACAAAAACAGATTCTTTGTTGGTGAAACTACCGGTGACCGATAAGCTCTATAATTACTACCGTACCAAACAATTCTACTGTGATGACACCCCTTTGTGGAAACTGATAGAATACCTGAACCAGGCTTATAGTTCAAATATTGTCATTGGCCGGAAAAACGTACGAACGCTTCCCCTGACAACTGTTTTCGATAACAAGCCACTCGACAGTATCCTGGTGGTGATCGGCGAAACATTTAACCTTTCCGTGGTGAAATCAGGAGATTCAATAGTTTTAAAATAATCATTCCCCTTTAATCATTATGAAACATCCAGGCTTGGCACACTTGCGGGTATTTACCACTGTTTTAATAGTATGTTTATTTTCAGGGAGCAGTTATTCTCAAGCTATTTTAAATATGATACTTCCACCACTGGAAGTGAATAACCAGCGATTGGATAATGTGCTGGAAATAATCAGCAATAAAGGAAATTTTTATTTTTCTTACAATAGTAACATCATTAAAAAAGATAGTATAGTTAGTTTGAGCCTGAATAACAAAACAGTAAAACAGGTGCTGGATTATTTGTTCAGGGGCAGTGTTGAATATAAAGAAAGTGGTAACTATATAATTTTACGTCTTGCAGCGATGAGCTTAACGTTGATTACGAACCAGTCAGTCAGTGACGAAAAAACATATTTGGTTACGGGGTTTGTACTGGATGAAAAAACCGGTGAAAAAATCAGTAACGCCAGTATTTACGAAAAGCAACGGTTGGTTTCATCGCTTACCAATTCGAGTGGGTTTTTTAGTATGCGTTTAAAAAACAGATCAGGTAAGGCCTCGCTTACGGTGAGCAAGGAGTTATACCAGGATACAACCGTTGATATTCAACCGAAGTTGAATCAGCAACTTACAATTACCATTTTGCCTGTAGAGTTTACCGGGAGAATGATAACGGTTAGTCCAACCGACTACCTGCTTCCTGATTCAATCGCCATTGATGTTGAGATAGATTCAACCATTACCCGTTATGTGTATATTAAAAGCGACTCTTTTAAAGTAGAGAAAACGGGCATTGGTAACTTCCTTCTTTCTTCCAGGCTGAAGGTGCAAAGCGTGAACCTGAAAAAATTCTTCATAAACAAACCTTTTCAATTTTCAATAGTACCAGGTTTAAGTACGCATGGCAGGATGAGTGCCCAGGTTGTAAATAATCTTTCAATAAGTCTTTTAGGCGGATATTCCTCGGGCGTAAATGGCCTGGAGCTTGGTGGGCTTTTTAATATTGACAAAAAGAATGTTCAATATGTTCAGGTAGCCGGTTTATTTAACATAGTGGGCGGCTATATGAAAGGTGTACAGGTGGCTGGTCTTTCAAATACTGTATTGAATAATGTGGAAGGCATACAAGCTGCGGGTATCAATAATTTGTCGAAGGGAAGTGTGAAAGGTCTCCAGTTGGGTGGAATCTATAATCATTCATCGGGTAAGATTACAGGTTTGCAGATCGCGGGGATAAGTAATTTTTCTAAAGACATGATAACGGGTACACAGGTTTCAGGAGTGGCAAACGTGGGTAATAAACAAATAAACGGGCTCCAGATTGCAGGGGTGGCAAATTATTCAAAGGAAGTGAAAGGTGTTCAGATCAGTTCGGTGCTTAACTATACAAAAAGATTACATGGCGTTCAGATTGGGCTGATAAATATTTCGGATTCTTCTGATGGGCTGAGTATCGGCCTCATTAATATTGTTTTGAAGGGGTATCATAAACTCAGTTTTTCCACCAATGAAGCAGTAAATGCCAATGTTGCGTTCAAAACAGGTACCTCAAAATTATATAGTATTCTACAGGCAGGGGCCAATATAGATAGCTCTAAAAAAATCTATTCCTTTGGCTATGGTCTCGGCAAAGAAATTTCATTAGGTAAAAGATTTGCCATAAACCCTGAACTCACTTCTCAGTATTTGTATCTTGGTTCGTGGGATTACCTGAACCTCCTTAATAAAATAAATGTGAATCTGACCGTAAAATTCGGGAGATATTTTTCCATTTTTGGCGGCCCCTCTTTTGCGGTCTACTATTCCAATCAGGCCGGCGCTGAGACCGGGTATAAATTCCCGGTAGCTTCCGTGGGTCATCGTACATACGACATGGGAAAGAATGTAATTGGCTGGATTGGATGGAATGCGGGTATCAATATTTTTTAAGGTTTGCCTAAAACCGAATAGGGGTTAATAACTTTTCAATTGTTATAGAAATTAAAATGACATTCATGAAAAATAAGAACAATCTTCAGAGATCAGTTTTGAACAGTCTAAGCCTTCTTTTTATGATAGCAGGAGCGGTTTTGTTTTTTTCCTCCTGCAGGAAAGTGGTTGGCACGGGTCCTGTAATTACAGAAAACAGGAGTGGGGATTATTTCACTTCCATCTCTTTACACCTCTCGGGGAATGTATATTATAAACAGGCCAGTGTATATTCCATAGAGATCAAAGCCCAGCAAAATATACTTGATATTATTGAATCACCCGTCATTAACCAGGAGCTCATATTGAGATTTAAGAAGAATGTGTTCGTGCGCAGGCATGAGGATATCAGCATCACCATCAGTTCACCTTCGGTAAGTGCTTTAAATGTAAACGGATCATGCAACCTGCAGACAATAGGTGATTTTAGCCCGGCAAACTGTCGCCTGGAAATAAATGGTTCGGGGAATATTTCGATATTCAATTTGGTTACTGATAACATGGATGGTGTGATCAGTGGCTCCGGTGATATCAAGGTATCAGGGGGATCTGCTAATCACCAATCATTAAAAATTAGTGGCAGTGGCTCTATGGATTATTTAAATATGTCAGCCAAAACCGTGAACACTACAACCAGTGGATCCGGTTCTATTAAAGTAAATGTTTCAGAGCGGTTGGATGCAAAAATTTCCGGGAGCGGGCATGTGTATTATAGAGGTACTCCTGTGGTGAATGTAAGTATATCAGGTTCGGGCAAGGTCACATCACTGTAGTTGCGTATAAAGGTCTGTATTGTAGGGGCGGGGCTTGCCCCCGCCCTGGCGTACCGGATGCATGCGAGAATACGTTTTGGCTAATGAATAAATTTAACCGTTCCTAAATAATTAACTATTCACCGCTTTATTTACCAGTTCCGCAGCCTCACTGAGAAGTATAGCCGATTGAACTTTTAAGCCGCTTTCGTCAATTAGTTTCTTGGCTTCCTCGGCGTTGGTACCTTGTAACCGTACAATGATCGGCACCGTTATATTACCCATTGTTTGGTAGGCGTCGATAACTCCCTGCGCTACACGATCGCAACGTACAATGCCTCCAAAAATATTTATGAGGATAGCCTTTACTTTTGGATCTTTTAAAATGATACGAAAACCAGCTTCAACTGTCTGTGCATTGGCAGTACCACCCACGTCCAGGAAATTGGCGGGTTCGCCGCCACTAAGTTTTATCATGTCCATGGTTGCCATTGCAAGGCCGGCGCCATTTACCATACATCCTACGTTGCCATCAAGCTTAACAAAATTCAGGTTGTACTTGCCTGCTTCCACTTCTGTAGGATCTTCTTCACTGATATCTCTTAAAACCGCTAAATCCGGGTGACGCGTCAAGGCGTTATCATCCAAATTCATTTTGCAGTCTACCGCAATGATTTTATTATCGCTCGTTTTAAATAAAGGATTAATTTCTACCATGCTGCAATCCAATCCAACATAAGCGCTGTAAATATTGGTTACAAACTTCACCATATTCTTAAACGGCTCGCCTGTTAATCCAAAATTAAAAGCAATCTTGCGCGCCTGGAAAGCCTGCAAAGGACCGGCCGGGTGCACCCATTCTTTAAAAATCTTTTCCGGTGTACTATGTGCAACTTCTTCAATGTCCATACCTCCTTCAGTGCTGTACATGATCACATTTTGCCCCTTTGACCTATCAAGTAAAATAGATAAATAAAATTCTTTTACCGGGTTCGGGCCTTCATAATAAACATCCTGTGCAACGAGTACTTTGTTTACAACTTTACCCGCCGGACCTGTTTGAATGGTCACCAGGATGCCACCAAGAATATTCTGTGCAATTTCTTTTACTGCTTCAGCATTTTTACCTACCGCCACTCCGCGCTGCTCCCTGCCTATTATCTTTCCCTTACCCCGGCCACCGGCATGTATCTGTGCTTTTACAACAGCGAAATTACTTCCATATTGTGTTTTGATGAGACGGTATGCTTCTTCCGCTTCTCCCGGTGTATTACAAGCTATCCCTTCCTGCACAGGAACATTATATTTTTTTAGTAATTCTTTGGATTGGTATTCGTGAAGGTTCATACTGGAAGAATTTGCTGCGAAAATAGAGCAGAATTTGCAGAATTTGCAGAATATTTATGTGTAGAGCAGAATTTAAATAATAAGAGAATTTGCAGAATTTTTCTTTTGTGGGGATTCGTAAAGGTCGGTATTGAAAATAGTCTTGCGAGTTGAATTATAAATCTCTAATTCTTTAAATTCTCTCATTCTTTGAATTCTGCCTGTGAATTATGATTCAGGCAAAATTTCGATCAAATCCTGCTCTACCTTTGGGTTCATGACGGACTTCATACCCGATGTTGAAAACTGCCTGGAAGTATTAAAGCAGGGCGGAACTATTTTATATCCGACAGACACCGTGTGGGGTTTGGGCTGCGATGCAACCAATGCAACAGCTGTGGAAAAATTGTACCGGCTAAAGCAAAGGCCGGCCAATAAAAGCATGGTATTGCTTTTGACGGATGAGCGGGATATTCTTAAATACGTTACTCAACTGGATCTGCATGTGTTCGATTATCTCAAAACCACTCAAAAACCTACTACGGTCATTTACCAGGGGGTGATAGGTATTGCCGAAAATATCATAAGTGCTGACGGATCTGTAGCCATTCGTTTGGTAAAAGAAGAATTTTGTAAACACCTGATCAAACGATTTAGAAGGCCGGTTGTTTCTACTTCAGCCAATTTATCAGGTCAGCCAACACCATCAATATTTAGCGAAATACCAGGTGTTATCAAAGAAGGAGTAGATTACATTGTTCAATACCGGCAGGATGATACCAGGCGTACAAAACCTTCGGCCCTGGTAAAATGGAGCCAGGATGGAAGGGTGGAAGTGCTGAGGCCGTAGCATGGGCTATCGGCAGTCAGTCGTTAGCTATCGGCTATCAGCTCGTTTCAAAAAGGTAGGATGAAAAAATAATTATTATAAATCTTCTAAAATACTTGGAGGCTAAAAGCTGATAGCTGATAGCTGACAGCTGATAGCTTAAATATGAAAATCCTTGTACGGTTGCCCAATTGGTTAGGTGATATGGTTATGAGCATTGGATTTATAAGTGCGTTACAACAAACATATCCCGGGGCGACTATTAGTGTTATTGCCAAAAAGGGCATACATACCCTGCTTGAATTTTTCCCGCCAATAGAGCACCAGTTTATTTTTTCAAAAGATGAGTATCCTGGCCTGTCAGGCATTTGGCGGTTCGGGAGAATGATCCGTAAAAAGGAAAAGTTCGACCTGTTTTTTTGCTTGCCGGATTCTTTTTCTTCCGCGTTGATGGGCTTTGCAGCGGGGGCAAAAAAAAGGATTGGGCATGAAAAGGAACTCAGGAGCGTATTGCTTACGGATGTTTACAAAAAGACAGGAATGCTTCATAGGGTACGGGAATATACGGAACTACTTGCCCGGTTCGCCAATAAAATAATTGAACCGGGCGAGATAGCACTGCGCGTAAATTCTATTGAAAAAAAGAATCGTATTATAATAAATATCAATTCAGAAGCCAGCTCACGAAGGTTACCCCTCCAAAAAGCTGTTGATCTGATACTTACAGTGCATCGCAGTACTGCTTCGGAAATTGTACTTATTGGCGGCAAGGGAGACATATCGTTTGTAGAAACGGTGATCACCCAATTGCCTGACAAGTTTCCAGTCATAAACCTTACTGGAAAAACTTCCCTTGCTGAACTGGTGAAAGAGATAGCATTATCAAGGGTGGTATTAACTACAGATTCAGGTCCTGCACATGTTGCCAATGCCCTGGGAATATATACCGTTGTTTTATTCGGGGCAGGAAATGAAAATAATACCGCCCCTTTCAATAAAAAAAACCGCCGAATTATCCGTTTGGGAAAGCTGCCCTGCGAACCATGTGTTAAAAACAAATGTCTTTTGTTTGGTATCCCTAAATGCCTTGAGTTACTGGATGACCAGGAAATAGTGCAAAGTTTAAAGTTGGAAGTTTGATTGCTTAAAAGTTCACCAGTGCGAAAGTTTGCCGGCTTGGTGGTAAATAGCAGGGGGCACAAAATTTTACAGAAGCTGCAACGTTCAAAGTGATTAAGGCTGAAAGCCGAAAGTGCTACATTTGCAGCATAATTATGGAAATTAATTGCACGGAAGAAGAATTATTGGTCTTTAAAAAGATAGCGATTTCAGCGGAAGAACTGGGTGCGCCGGCATTTATCATCGGGGGGTTTGTACGGGATAAGCTGCTGGGCAGAAAGACGAAAGACGCGGACATCGTTTGCGTGGGAGATGGTATTGCCCTTGCCTACAAAACGGCTGACCATTTTAATCCAGTCCCGCTGGTCTCGTATTTTAAAACCTATGGCACGGCCCAGATCAGGCTGGGTGATTTTGAAATCGAATTTGTTGGCACCCGCAGGGAAAGTTATAATCCCGAAAGCCGTAATCCTGATGTGGAACCCGGAACCCTGGCGGATGATCAGATCAGGCGTGATTTTACCATAAATGCCCTGGCAATCAGTCTGAATGGGGATGATTTTGGCCGGCTGCACGATCCCTTCAATGGTTTAAAACATCTTTCTGAGAAATTGATCCAAACGCCGGGAGATCCTGATAAAACATTTAATGATGACCCGCTTCGCATGCTGCGTGCGATCCGTTTCGCTTCCCAGTTAAATTTTTTTATTGCTGAAAATACCTTCATGGGTATTAAAAGAAATGCGCATCGTATCCGGATCATTTCCCAGGAACGCATTACTACTGAAATAAATAAGATCCTGTTATCCAACAGGCCTTCCGTTGGATTCGACCTTTTATACAAGTCGGGATTACTACAACTGGTTTTTCCCCAAATGGTGGACCTGGCCGGTGCGGAATATATTGATGGCATGGGTCATAAAGATAATTTTTATCATACCCTGCAGGTTATAGACAATATATCCCGTAATTCGGATGACCTTTGGCTAAGATGGGCGGCATTATTGCATGACATCGGGAAACCGGCTACGAAAAAGTTTGAAGAAGGCCATGGCTGGACTTTTCACGGCCATGAAGTGGTTGGTGGCCGCATGGTTCCAAAACTCTTTACAAAATTCAAATTGCCGCAAAATGAAAAAATGCGTTTCGTTCGTAAAATGGTTGAGTTACATTTGCGACCCATAAGTTTAACAAAGGAAAATATTACGGACTCAGCTATTCGCCGCCTGCTGTTCGATGCCGGGGATGACCTGGACAGCCTGATGTTACTTTGTGATGCGGATATTACTTCAAAAAACAAGGAAAAGGTTAAAAAGTTTCTTTCGAATTTTGAAATGGTAAGAAAGCGATTGAGAGAAGTGGAAGACACAGACCGCATTCGTAACTGGCAGCCGCCTGTTACGGGCGAAATGATTATGGAAGTATTTGGTTTACCCCCCTGCAAGCTGGTGGGCGATATTAAGAAAGCGATGAGGGATGCAATTTTAGACGGGGAGATAGAAAATAATTATGAACAGGCTTTTGATTTTATTGTGAAGAAGGGAAAAGAATTACATCTTGAGGTGGTAAGATGATGAGTTCGGCCACCCGAAGATTTTGAATTCCGAGTTTGTGTATTACTTTTGGAAAGTATCAACACTCTTAAAGACTGCAAATTTTTTTAATGGCCAACAAAAAAGAGAGTTCGACCTGTGAGGTCTTTGATACCTCACAGGTCGAATCCCCTTTTATTTTTTTAGGTCTGGCCCATATATTGGTAGTGTTTAAAAATTAACGCGTTATGGCAATATTGAGATTCAGAATTTATTTGGAAGAGGATGATAGTGTTTATCGTGATGTAGCCATCCGTCATACACAGCTTTTTCTAAACCTTCACCAGGCTATTTTAAAAGCATATGAATTCGATAACAAACACCAGGCAACTTTTTACAGGAGTAATGACAGCTGGCAACGTGGCAAAGAAATAACGTTTGAAAAATATAGCGCTAAGCAATATAAGGTAGAGCCCTTATTGATGCAAAATACCACCATTGGGTCCGAAATCTTCGATCCCAATCAGAAATTCATTTATGTGTATGATTTTGTAAAAAACTGGAATTTCCAGGTTGAATTGATCAATGTCTCCAAAGAGGAGAATCCCCGCCTGGAATACCCGGCCGTTATCCGCACCGAAGGAATCGGTCCTTCACAATATGGCACCAGGGGCCTCATCGGGGATAAACTTACAGAAGTAGAGGAAAAATATGACCTGGGTAAAAACGTAGAGGGATTTGGCGAAGAGGGCGAGCCGGTAGAGGCTGATGACGACGCGGGAGAGGACGAAGAAGAAAAAACGGATGAGGTTGCGGAAGAATAGTAGTTCAACGGTTAAAGTGCAACGTTCAAAGCCTGGAGTAGGAAAGTTTTTCAGTTCGCAGGGCTGCCAGTTAATTTTAAATTTTAAACTTTAAACTGTGAACTTTCCTAAAACCTGTATTGTCATAGCCGGCCCTACAGCTGTAGGGAAAACGGCTTTTGCTATTGAGATTGCTAAAACATTTCATACCCAGATCATTTCAGCCGACTCCAGGCAATGTTACCGGGAGCTTTCTGTTGGTGTAGGAAAACCAACTGCTGCACAACTCAGTGAAGTAAAACATTATTTCATCAATTCCTATTCCATTCAACAGGAAGTGCATGCAGGATTGTTTGAGCAATATGCCCTGGCAGCGGCCGAAGAAATTTTTAGATATAACGATATTGCAGTCCTGGTGGGGGGAACCGGTTTATATATTAATGCATTTTGTGACGGCTTGGATGAAGTGCCGCTGGTTTTGCCCGACGTAAGAAACGGGGTAATTACTTCCTATAAAGAACACGGTCTTGAATGGTTGCAGCAACAGGTGATGATGAATGACCCTGCTTATTTCAATGATGGTGAAATTCAAAATCCGCAGCGGCTGATGAGAGCGTTGGAGGTGAAATTATCAACGGGTCGATCTATCCGCACTTTCCATACCCGGCAAAAAAAGACCAGGGAATTTTCAATCGTAAAATTTGGGTTAGAATTAGATAAACAAATCCTGCATCATCAGATCAATCAACGGGTGGATGAAATGATGGAGAATGGACTGGTGGAAGAAGTGCTCCGGTTGATTCCCTTCAAACACCTTACTGCTTTGAATACGGTAGGTTATAAGGAATTTTTTGCTTACCTGGACGGGCAAATTTCACTGAATGAAGCGACTGACCTGGTTAAAAAAAATACTCGTTTATACGCAAAACGGCAAATGACCTGGTTCAAAAAAGATCTGTGCATTAAATGGATCCATCCTCATAATTATGCGGCTGTAAAAGAATTTATCGATCTATAAGGGATTTTACTTAGTACAAACACCTGATAGCTAGTAGTAGATGAAACGAACGTTTTACGAATAAATTTAGTTCGAATTAGTGCGGTAAATTACAGGCGGTGTATAGTCCGTCCAATGTCCAAATCATCTAATTCCTATGATCACTGAAAGTTCAAATAAGGTTAAAAAACCCACTCTTTAGTGGGTTTTTCTACAATATCTGAATGATTATATTTTAACCCCGAATGTAAGGATCACATTGCTGGCATTTCCTTTAACGGTGGCAAACGTATTTGCTTTATCCGGTAAACGATAAGGGAAATTTACATCTTTCTGTAATCGATACACGTACGTGAAGTCAACGAAAAAGCCCTTATTACGATAACCAAGGCCACCACTTACAAACATGCGGCTGGCTTTTAATTCACTGTCTTTATAGGGGTTTCCATAATAGGCAAAACCGCCCCTGGCCATAATTGTTTTAAATTTTAGCTCGCCACCAACCCTGAAATTAAAACTGCCTTTATAAATCTCGTCAATGGTTTTATTGATGCCATCATAATAACTGTTATCTGAATTGTCCGTACTTGCAGTCTGGTACGAAGAACCTTTATAATTTATATATTCCACATCAGCGGATATAAAACCTTTTTGCCTGGTAACATCTTCCAGTTCCCCAAAAATATAAGAGCCGCTTATCAACACTTTCCACGGCGATACCAGGTCGTAGTCATATTTAGAGAGCTGGTTATTATTTACTTTTTCTGAAGTAACAGTTTGAAGGTGAGCATAACCTTCTGTTTCGGTAGTCATCTCGCCATGGTATTTATCTTGTAAACTATAAAAGGTAGGTGTATGAACAGCCAGTCCAAGCCGTAAAGATTCTACCGGTTTGAATATAAATCCTAATTTGGCATTTACGCCAATACCTTTGGTACTAAATGTTTCAGCTAATGTAGAATAGTCAAAGTCATTGTTCTTATCACCACTGATGTCGCGCTCGGTAAATGTGCTGTTTCGTTCATAGCTTACGATCGGAATACCAAGGGTGCCACCAAAATAAAATTTATCGTTTATATTAGTAGCTATTCCAAAAGCCAGTTCCGTAATTCCCCCTTTTGTATTGACGGTGTTTTCTTGTTGACGGGTGCTAAGAAATTCAGGCAAGCCTACTACTTGTAATGTGCCATTCACTGTTGCGGTATCGATCAGGTAAGAAAATACGGCCATTTTTGTGGCTAAAGAAAGTGCAGCATCAAAATCAAGCGCCTTGCCAATAGGGATTTTGGAGTTTGATAATTCTGAAGCATATTGTTCAGAATACGAACTGTAATCATTTTCTCCTTTGTAGTACACCTGGCTATTAAAATTGGCAATTGTTGAAGCCGCAATACTAAAAGCCGCACTTTTGTTATTACGGGTGGTAAAACCATGCACTAACCCTGATGTGCCAAGGTTGAAGTAATTACTTTTATCTGATGTTGCGTTACCCCGGTAATTAGATTTGTTAGTCAAGAAACTAAAGCCGGGGCTTACTACAAATTCGCCTGTTTTATACAAACCAAGTCCCGCAGGATTCATAAAGGTTGCACTGATATCACCTCCCAACGAACCCATCGCACCGCCAACGGCCTGGTTGCGGGCAGTTCCGTTCGGGCTCAGCCATGAAAAACGAATAGCATCTTCCGGCACCTGAGCCATTACACGGCCAGCCCCTAACATGCAGATTAATAATATAATTTTAGATTTCATACAATAAATTATTTTCTGATGATTCAATTCCCTACACAAAGGAGGAAACAGCTTTAAGAATACTTAAATCAGGTTTCCTCCTTTTTATAATCGATTCCATTCAATAGTTCAATTTCTAGTTACCGCGGGATGGTCTGCTCACTCCACCACTACCGCTACTGCTTCCGCTGCTGCTTCCAGAAGAGGAAGGTGTTGAAGAAGGTGTATAAGTTCTTGTTGGTGCCTCATAGGTCCTGGTAGGCGCGTTATAATTGTTGTTGTTACCGTTGCCACTATTCAAACTCCTGGTATTATTAGAATTAGTGTTATAATACGTGTTGCCAGTAGCAGGTAATCTCCTCATGGTATTGTTATTACCTGAATTTGTATTGTTATATCTACCGCCTAAATAGGTGCTTCCCGGACGGCTAGTTGTTGTAGTTCCATTTCTGTATAAATACAGGTTACTATTGCTGTAATTATTATTATTATAGCCAGTAGGAGCAAAAGCCCTTGGGCGACTTACTGAACTGGAAGAAGTGTTTCCCCCCTTGTCAACGATAACTACCCCACCACCACCATAACCACCGCCATAGTATCCACCGTAATAAGGGTTATAAAAATTAAACGTGTTGTAAGGATTGTAATAGCTGTTCCAGTAGTAATAACTGTTCCAGGGGGTATTGATGTTGTACGCGTAATTATTATATTTCCAGTTGCTATA
>JBDSBP010000014.1:0-6151 GCA_039921525.1 Chitinophagaceae bacterium
AACTCTGCCATCAAATAGGAATAGTGCCGGCAATTTTGCATCATTATTCATCACTAAAATTATTTGAATGAAAAAGTTTGTTGTTGAGAGGCACCTGCCCGGTGCTGGCAACCTTACCGCAGAAGAATTACAGGCTATCTCGCAAACTTCCTGCGAAATTATATATCAATCAGGTAAACCCTATCACTGGATTCAATCCTTCGTTACGGATGATAAGATCTATTGCATTCATATAGCAGAAAATCAAAAGGCGGTTCGCGAACACGCGAGGCTGAGTAACATGCCCGTGCATACCGTGTCTGAAGTGAAAGCTGTTATTGATCCGTTAACCAGCAATCCGGTAAGATAACTAATAAGAACCCAACCACTTCCTTCCCTGATCAACTAATCATCTCCGATAGGGAAAAAAATAAAGCCGTTAGGAACCAAGCTAAATAAAACAGCTGGCATAGCTGCTATATTGCGAACTTTTATAACCATTTTAAACCAAAATATTTTATCTATCAAAAAAATGAAAAAATTATTAACACCCTTAACCGCAGTAGTGCTATCACTCTTCATCAGCCCAAGCAGTTTTTCACAAAACACCGTAAACCTTTCTAGGTTTAGCCAACCCGCAAATACAGACAGCTCTGTAGCCGGTTTAAATGCATCAAACCCAAAAAGCAAAACATCCGTTTCCGCCGAAAAATATTGTGCCCGTGCGCTTAAACATTTTAACGGCCTTTTTCCTGCCGTTACAAACGCTCGTTGGTACGCAGACAATAATACTATTTCTACATACAGTATGCAGGACAGTGTTTGTACCCGTGTATGCTACAACAAGAAGGGGTCTTGGTTACACACCAGTATTTCTTCTCCCGGAAATAAACTGGCCGCTACCAAGCGAGCTCTTGTATTAAATAATTTCCCTGGTTATACCATAATGGGAACAATTGAAATTCACGAGCAGCAGCTGGTGCTATATTTTGTAAATATTGAAAATGAACGCAACATCAAACAATTGATAATATATAACGGGAACGTATCAATATACGATGAATTTGAAAGAGCCAGGTAGAGATTAAAATCTAAAGCGTAAGAATTTAAACCGGATCTTCATTACCTCTTACTCAAACCGCCCGGGTTTTTAGACCCCGTCAATTTGTGCAAGAGGATTTTTTTACCAGTTGAACATACAGATCGATAATTTTCTCTCACTGTTGTTCAATCATGGTCTGCAATTTAACTTTTACCTGTAACTTAACAAGAGTTTTCATTTATGACCAACTATAAAAAGTATTTTACGCAGGCTGTCAGGAACACTTATCCTGGCGAGTCAGATTTCTTAATGTCCGAAATAGAGGATAATTACAAAGCCATCTCCCAAGACACCCGTTTTTCTTTAACATCATCTAACCCTATTGATAGAAGGCTTGATTTTTGTGCTTATTTTTTAGCCCTTATTAAAACACTTGATGCGCAAGAAGAAACGTATGATACTATAAGAACTATATGCCTGGAAATAGTATTGGAATATATCCGGCCAAAAAATAAAATTCAAGTATTTTTAAAACGCCTTCCTGCAAAACTTACCAATACCTGGCTTGCAACACTAATTTTCAAGATACTAAACAAGAAGTTTAGCCAGAGGGCAAACGTTAATGGTTTCGTAGCAAAAATTATTACCGACAAAAATGAAACATTTGGCTTAGGGTATGGTTTCGATATATTGGAATGCGGTATTTGTAAACTGTTCAAAAAGTATCATTTCGAAAAATACTCATCCATACTCTGTGAAGTTGACGAAATAACTTCTGCCCTGGCAGGATTGAAGCTTATTCGGACGGGCACAATTGCCCTGGGCGCTAAAAAATGCGACTTTAGATTTAAAAAAAACCTCTAGCATTAATCATCGGCGGGAAACTGCAATTACGAATTCGGAGCAGGGCAAGCTCCACCCTTACATATAATAGATTCACCACAGTCAATAACGCAGTATACCTTTTTAGTCAACCATGCTCATATCAAAATAATACTAAATAGCAGATGTCGCTTAAATTGCATTAAATTATCCTGGGAGCCAAGGCAATCTTAAACGCGCTGGGCGATAATGGTTATGCAGAGGTGGCTTAAAAAATAGCCTCGCAGGAAACCTCCCAACGTAGGGATGGTAGATCGTTAATAATGTTTCTACCTTATATGAGAACTGGGATATAGAAGCTAAATCTGATATCTCTTTGAATCAGCAATCAATACTATACTTCCATTCTTTCAGGTTACATTGGTAAAACCACGTTTACTTGGGTTCCCCCTCCAATGCTGCTTTGTATATTAAAATCAGCGCCAATAAGGTTGGCGCGTTTTTGCATGCTTCGTATACCTAAGCCAAAATCAAAATTATCGTTTTTATGTAAAGGAGTGAGATCAAAACCCTGGCCATTATCAGAAATCTTCAAAGTAAAGCCATCTGCTTTATAGGCTAATTCAGCCCTGATTATTGTGGCACCGGCATGTTTAATGATATTATTAATCACTTCCTGGAAAATCCGGAATAAGATCAGTTCCCGGTTGTGGTTCAATCGGTATGGCACACCATCTGTTAATAGTTCAGTTTTATAACTACCTGCTTTATTAACAAGTTGTAACTCATACTCAATAGATTGAAAAAGTCCCTTTTCAATAATATAATCGGAATCGAGTATTTTAGAAAGACTGCGTAAGTCGTGAATAGCTTTGGTTATCAGTAATTTGGCAGTCAGGATTTTCTCTTTCAATTTATCCGTTTCTTCCAAATTCATGGTATTGATGTTCAACTTTACCAGGCTAAGCACCTGGCCGATGTTATCATGTATTTCCTGTGAAATATTTTTCAGCGTTTGTTCTTTTATTTCGAGCTGCGCCTTGAGAACTTCCTGTTCCTTCTTGTGTTCAATCTCAAGAAGATTATCACGATAATCACGATTTCTCCGGTAAAAAATCAACAGGGTACCCACCACAAAAAACAATAGTACAAAAAACACGATTGTTCCGAAAAAGATCAGGTATGTAATCTCTGTTTTTGCTATGATAGGATGAAGTAAACGATTATACAGCAATACAAAGATTCCGTAAGCAGGATATTAAAGAATTTAAGCGTCTCTAGTAAATCTTTATGATTTTCCTGTAAATAGTTCTCAACAGAAAATTGAAAAAAACTTCCCAGGTACGAAATTAATAAGCCGCTGATTAACCAGAACAACGCATTTTTGAAGGGATGCGTTATCGCCGATTCATTTATGAATTCATAAAGTTTCAACAAGAGTACGGGTATCAATAAAATTACCCCTAACTGAAAAGAAATGGTATTAAATTTATGAAGATTTGATGCCCTCATATAAATATATCCCACGGTAACAAGATAAAAAAGAATACAATATATAACAATCTTTTTATAGCCCTGATTCCCCAGGTAACTTACTACCCAAAACGAATAAATAGCAAACTCCACCGGGAACCAGAAATTGTAGATCAGGATATTATTTTTATTGATTACTTTGAAATAATAACAAAGGCTTTCAATAAACAATAGCGTTGCAAAAAACACAGGCAACAAAAAAGTAAAGGGTTGCTTCTCACGGATAAAAAGGCTTAAGATCAGGCAAGTCAGTATAAGCAGTAAGAACCAGGGCATAAAATAAAATTAGGGATTCGTTGACGGGCAGCAAGCCGCATCGGCATGTACCTGGCCAACCGGCGGAAAACCATTGTAGCCCGGTATCACCACAAAATCGTGATGGTTACTATGGGCCAGGGTTCCATTCTTTGGGTTATCGGGGTTGATGAACGATTCGGCTTCAATAACTACCGTTAACGAATTTGAATAATCGGTTTCATTGCAGGCGCTGAAGCCATCCGGGTGAACGGCGAAATTAATCCTGATAACATCAAGGCCACCATTAGCTTCATAAAACGCTATTAAATTTTTCAGCTCATCCTTCATTACTGCTACTGAATATTTTTTAGTTATTGGCTGACTTCCTTTTAAACGAACCAGGTCAGCTTCATTTATAAAGCGGTTTTTCATAGCATTTAAATCTTCAGGTAAAATTTCGCCGGTTGTGGCATCGGTAATGCTGGTTATTTTTACGGGCATATAAAGTGTTTAAAGATAATGTGATCTATATTTTGATAATTAATTCGATGCTGGTTTGCACTTTATAAACCTACCATGGTATTCGGAAGATATGTTTACAAAGCATTCACCGCTGAATTGTGGTACAAGTTCGCATAGGAAGAGATCTGAAACAATGGGTAATTAACGGGAAAATGAAGGAGGAAAACACCGGATATCTGTAAGGTTTGGGCCGGTATTTAACCCTTCTTGACAAAAATAAGCCTGTACGTTTTTGCTGATTGTACGATGTAAATTACCGTTATTTTACCTGATTGTTTTATTTTATAATACATAATATTTGTATCACTGAAATAAACATTATTATATGTATTTAAGATATACCTGTGTAGTTACCCTGAAAAAATTGTACCTATAATCTAAATTATAAATTAAAATGTCTGTCAAACTAAACGTTGATGCCGTTAAAAACGGAACGCGTTTTTTAATCTTTCCGCAACCGCGTTTTCTGAAGGGTTTTTCAAAGCCCGAAGTGGTTTGGATAGCTGCACCACCTGGAACAATTAAGGTGGGACCAGAAGATGATCGAATGAAAGTTGTTGATGCAATAAAAAAACTTCACTATAATGGAACCGCTCCGCCCTACAAGGGAGCTACCAACCCAAAAGTGATACCCGGGCCAGGTGGCCATTTTGATCATTTACCGATTAACAGCAGGGAATTTTTATGTGCCGGCACATATGCCGTTGTTCGCCGGGTTCTGGATATTTGGGAGGATTATTTTGGTGGCACTATCCCCTGGCATTTTGCAGCAGATTTCGAAAAGCTGGAAATAATTCCATTTGTAGAATGGAACAATTCTCACGCGGGGCATGGTTTTTTGGAGTATGGCTATGAACGAAATGAAAACGGCGGCTTAGACCACTCCCACCCTTACTGCGAAAATTTTGATGTATTGGCGCATGAATTGGGGCACAACATTATATTCTCCAAAGTCGGCATTCCCACTAATCCTTTGGATGACCGTATCGATTATGACGCCATGCATGAATCTGCAGCCGACCTCGTTTCTGTGATTGCTTTGCTGCATTTCACCTCCGTGGTAAAGCTGTTATTAAAGAATACGAATGGAAATCTTTTTACCGCCAATGAACTGGGGCGTATAGGAGAACTTGCCACCAGTGATCAGCTTAGTGATGCTTTTAACGATTTAAAAATGTCTGTAAGAGAAGAGCCACACAGGCGTTCCCTGCCTTTAACAGGGGCAATCTTTGATATATTGGTAGAAGTGTTTCAAAAAAATTTAGTAAAAGAAGGGTTAATTACCCAGGATTTGGCGGACAGATCTAACCATGATCCTGGCGAACCACAGGATCTGGAATCCATTGCAAAAGATTTTAAAAGTTCGTTTAAAGGAAAGGAAAAAAAATTTGAAATGGCATTATTAGATGCCAGGGATTACCTGGGTCATTTGTTAGCCTGGGTATGGAGCAACCTGGATAAAGATTTTTTAAAATTTAAGAATATTTTAGATGCACTGTTTGAAGCTGACAAAATTATTTCCAATGGCGAACACCAGGATACCATTCGTGATTGTTTTAAATGGAGAGAGATCCTTCCCTAAACCAATCCTGTTTTTCTCATACGCGCAATGTTATATTTTCCTGTCGTTGCTATACCAAAATGGCGGAGAAATTCAAAAAATTTATTGTAAATGCGAGGACAATGGTTAATGGTTAATTAAAGCCGTTTATTGTGCAAAGATTGTTGAATATGCATATCCTTTTAATTAGATAATATTGAATGATTAATAATTAATTCATGAATTAATTCTACTTTGACAAGTCATGAAGTTATTCTGTTGGTTCTGTCGCATGTCTGGGCAGCAAATATATTACACAGAGCTACACGGAGAAGGCACGGAGTTTCATAGAGCGCCTCCGTGTATCTCCGTGCCTTCTCCGTGCATCTCTGTGTAACAAATATATTTCGCAGCCTTAAAGAATGTTCGAAATTGAACGGCGGCTCCGGTAATGTAAATTTGAATATGCCGACTAC
>JBDSBP010000015.1:0-15805 GCA_039921525.1 Chitinophagaceae bacterium
ATTAATGGTTAATTATTAATGGCGGTTACAGAGTCTGGAAGTTATAATGCAGTTTTCATACCTCATACCTCATACCTCATACCTGATACCTCATACCTCATACCTGGAACCTCCTACCTCATTTAAAGAAAGTGCCAGTCTTACGGCTGACACTTTTAGAAGGCAAACAATCAGTGAGGCATCTTTTGAATGGCTGATAGAACCTGCATCTTATAGCGGTAGCATCAGTTTTTACTATATGGTTAACAATCGTTTTAGGGTACTTTTATTTTTTGAAACCTTCCTCGGATTCATGGCAATAATTTCGAGGCTTTATGGTCTATGATGGTGTTCGGATTTATCCCGACTTTGGCTCATATCTCTGACTACACCCTTTAGCGGAATTTTGAAAAACAATTTACAGCAATAAAACCTCGGGCACATTCTGAAAAGCTAAACTCCTGGAACGCTGAATTAAGCTCTTTATCAGGATTTTAATTGGAGATTGTTAAATGCAAATTCGTGGAAGAAACAATATGTAAAAAGGAAATAAGTTGCACAATATAATCAATATCTTTATTTATGTCACCTTATGAATACTGTATTATTTCTTATGGTGCAGGATAATGGCGCTTTATGGCTTATTAAAAGCAAGAAATTCATCAATTCAGGATAACTTTATTGCCTCAAAAAAAATGGCCTTGCTCACTGTTGACGTTAACAACGAGCTTTGAACTTTAAACTAACTCATGGAACTACTAGCAGCATTCAGGAATATTAAAACCTTTGTTTTCGATATAGACGGTGTTTTAACTGATGGTTTCCTGGGAATATTGGAAGATGGGCAAATGGTTCGGCGTATGAATATCAAAGATGGATATGCACTTCAACTGGCCGTTAAACAAGGATATGGTATTGTAATTATTACCGGTGGCAATTCAGAAGCCATCCGGGAGCGTTTGAACCGCCTGGGAGTTAAAGATGTTTTTTTGAAAGAAGAAAATAAGAAGAAAAAACTAACGGAGTATATCGCTGAAAATAAGCTATCCTGGAGTGAAGTATTATTTATGGGAGATGATATTCCGGATTACAGCGCTATGCAAATGGCTGGTTTGGCTTGTGCACCTGCCGACGCCGCTCCTGAGATCCGGCATATTTCGAACTATATTTCCCCATTAAAAGGAGGTTATGGTTGCGCGCGCGACGTTATCGAAAAAGTTTTAAAGCTTAACGATCACTGGCCGATGGATACCAGCATACGCAGCAAATAATTAACAACAACACCTTTACTCTTCGCCTTCCAATAGCTATCTTCGACGTTGAATCTAAATTGATGATGTTACTAAGTGCTTTTCTAAGACTCGTTCGATGGCAGAATCTGTTGTTTATTGCACTTACACAGGTATTGTTTTACTATTGTTTTATGTATTCACGTGAGCGGGAATTGCTCGCATTCCAGGAAAACCTGCTCAAACCTTCCTTATTTGTTCTGTTGGTGGTTTCTTCTGTTTTGATTGCTGCTGCCGGATATATAATCAATGATTATTTTGATTTGAATATAGACAAGATCAATAAACCCACACGAATTATCGTTGAAAAAATTATCCGCAGAAGATGGGCGATTGTATGGCATCTTATGTTAACTACGTTAGGAGTGGTGCTAAGTTTTTATGTGGGCTATAAAATTAACAATATCTTTCTTGGTTTGCTTAACCTATGCAGTGCTGTTTTGCTATTATTTTATTCCACCAAATACAAGAAAGAATTAATGATTGGCAACATCATCATTTCATTGCTGACGGCTTGGGTAGTAATTGTGCTCTATTTTTGCGAGCTGCGTTTTTATTATGTATTTAATCTTGAATCTGAAAGATATAAAAAATACATTACCCAGTTATTTAAAGCAGCTGTATTATATGGCGGTTTTGCATTTATCATTTCTATGATCAGGGAGGTAGTTAAAGACCTGGAAGACATGCAGGGAGATGAAAAATTCGGTTGCAGAACCATGCCGATTATTTGGGGAATACCCGCCTCTAAAATATTTGTCGGCACCTGGCTGGTGGTTTTGATCGGCGCCCTTGTTATTGTGCAGTTCTATGCACTCCAGCTCCATTGGTGGTTTTCAGCTCTTTATTGCGTAGCTTTTATTATTGTGCCATTAATATATATATTAAGAAAATTAGGCAAGGCGATGGTGCAACATGATTATCATAAACTAAGCACACAAATTAAACTGGTTATGCTAACAGGTATTTTATCAATGATCTTCTTTAAGATTTACGGTTAGCTGCCGGCTGCCGGCTATCGGCTATCGGCTATCGGCTATCAGCTATCAGCCTTCGGCTGATTTAAATAGTATAGCATACTATTCTATTAATTCGTTTTTTTGCTGATGGCAGATAGCCGATAGCCGACTGCTGACAGCCGATAGCCGACAGCTGACTTTCAAATAAACAACTCTCATATGGAAAGAATTGTACTTGCTTCCCAGTCTCCCCGCAGAAAACAACTGCTTGAATGGGCCGAAATAGCATTTGATGTGATTGTTAAAGAAACAGATGAATTATATCCTTCAGACCTGGCTTCACATGATGTACCGGTATATATTGCCCGTAACAAAGCGCTGGCAGTACAACAAGAGTTAAACAGTAGCCGCATTATAGTAGCAGCAGATACCATTGTAGTATTGGATACGCAGATCATTGGCAAGCCAAAAAGTATAACAGAAGCCATTGACATTCTTTCAGCATTATCAGGAAGAAAACACGTTGTAATTACCGGCGTTGTAATCACGAATGGAGAAAACGAGATCGCTTTTGCCGATACTACCGAGGTTCATTTTCATACCTTAACAAAAGAACAAATAACGTTCTATGTTAATAAACACCGTCCATTTGATAAAGCGGGTGCCTATGCCATCCAGGAATGGATAGGAGTGATAGGTATAAAGGCCATCTACGGTGACTTTTATAATGTTATGGGGCTGCCGGTAAGCAGGGTGGTTCAAGCTCTGAATATATTGAATAATCAATGAATTATTAAGGGGATAAAACGGTTTTATTTACTTTATAAGCTTGTAATTTAATTGGCTTATTAATCAAGTCAATTAAATTACATGACAGAGAAGCTGCTGCAATTCATATGGCAATTTCAATATTTTAATCGCAATGAATTGTTTATAGAACAAGGGGAATCTTTACAGATCATCCAACCGGGAACATGGAACACTAACCAGGGCCCTGATTTTTTATCTGCACGGATCAGGATCGCCGAAACAACCTGGGCAGGAAACATTGAATTGCATATCCTCACTTCCGACTGGTTCAGGCATTCCCATCAAACAGATAGTAATTTCAACAACATTATTCTTCATGTGGTTTGGAAAAATGATGAACCGGCAGATGCGGCCCAGTTTCATTTGCCGGTATTGGAACTGCAACCCAGGGTTTCTATTCTTTTATTGCAACGATATGAGGAATGGATGAACAACATGTGTTTTGTTCCCTGCGAAAATAACCTGCATATGGTTAATGAACTGGTATGGATTAAATGGAAAGAACGGCTTATGATAGAAAGGCTTCAACGTAAATCAGCGTACATATTACTGTTATATCATCAAAACAGGCAACACTGGGAAGAGACTTTCTGGTGGATGATTGCACGAAACTTTGGAATACGCGTAAACGCTGATGCGTTTGAAGCCATCGCACATTCCATTCCCGTTAATATACTCACAAAGCACAAAAACCAGATCCACGAGCTCGAATCCCTATTGTTCGGACAGGCCGGATTGCTGGAAGCAAGATTCACAGAAGATTATCCGCGTATGTTGCAAAAGGAATACCGGTTTTTTCAAAAAAAATACCAGGTGCAGAAAGTTTTTATAGCGTTGAAATTTTTACGGATGCGTCCATCTAATTTCCCTTCTGTTCGGCTGGCACAATTAGCCATGCTTATTCAGCAATCGACACATTTATTTTCGAAGATCAAAGAGGTATATTCCCTGCAGGAAATGAAAGAATTATTAAACGTTACTGCGAACGACTATTGGCATTACCATTATCGCTTTGATGAATTAAGTAATTATAAAATAAAAAACCTGGGTGAAGTGATGGTAGATAATATTCTTGTAAATACAATAGTGCCTGTATTGTATGCCTATGGCTCATTTCACGGGGAGACCGCATACATAAATAAAGCATTGGCATGGTTGGAAGAGATCGGACCTGAAAAGAACCGGATCACGGATGGATGGGCAAAAACAGGAATTTCTAACCTGCATGCGTATGACAGCCAATCGTTAATAGAACTAAAAACTCAATACTGTGATTACAAACGCTGCCTGGAATGCGCAGTAGGAAATGCTTTGTTGGGGAAGAGTTAGAAGTAAGTTCAAAGTTTACCGTTCAAAGTTTAAAGTTGCCGTAATTTCACGCTGTTTACGATGCTAATATAAACATTAAGAAACGTTTGACTCTTTAAACTATAAACCTTGAACTTTAAACTAACTCCCGCTTCCAATTAAACTGCACCTTCAACTCTATATCAGGATGAATGCTATAAATTACCGGGCAGGTATGAGCCGCCCTTTCCAGGATAACTCTTTCTTTTTCCGCCAGCTGTAAATGGTCAGGGAAAGAAAATGTTAAATTTATGCCACCTATACGGCGCGGATCCGACTTCATTATTTTTTCTATTTCTATTTTGGTATCCCGCAAATCTATTTTCATATCACGGGCCTTAATTCCCATTATAGTCATCATGCAACTCCCTAATGCGGTTGCGACGAGATCAGACGGGGAAAAGCGTTCCGCCTTACCCTGGTTATCCAGTGGAGCATCCGTTTCTATTACAGTTCCGGATTGTAAATGAGTTGCAA
The DNA here is from genome assembly GCA_039921525.1 of Chitinophagaceae bacterium. Taxonomy (GTDB): domain Bacteria; phylum Bacteroidota; class Bacteroidia; order Chitinophagales; family Chitinophagaceae; genus JADCRZ01. Next base: position 4,862 of record JBDSBP010000015.1, read on the forward strand.
TTGTTCTTAAACTCCCCTCGTAAACAATAGTCGAAGTCATTATGTACAATTTTTGCATAAATTTACGTTAGAAACTCAAATATATTACGGTGAAAAAAACTTTGTTGATTACAATAGCGGTATTGACAGGCATAGTATCTATAGCACAAGATGAGAGGCAACAACCTAAACCTTCAAGCAGAAATGATAAAAAATCAGAAAAGCGCCAGCAGCTTAACAGTATAATGAAGCATGAAGAAGAGGAGGGCGAAATTACTTTTAAAAAGCATAGTATATTTGGTATCAAGCTAAATACAGATGGGTATGGTCTGTTATACGAGAAAGGTAAATACATTTCTCCCCGTAAAACAAATCTTTGGCAATTTGAATTAAATGAAAAGTTGAGTAATAAAGAAGAGAAAACCACCACGGGTTTTGACATTTTTGGTAACGTATCACAGGCAAAATACGCCAAGGCAAATAATTTTTACCAGTTTAAAGTTGGCTATGGCCAGCAACTAACCATCGGTGGGAAAGCCAATAAAAATGGAGTTGCTGTAACATTTTTATATGCAGGTGGTGTTTCAATAGGGCTTATCAAACCTTATTTTGTAGATGTTGAGAAAGAAAGCAACAGGGAAAGGCTTCGTATTAAATTTACGGATACACTGCCCGCGGGTGACCGTTATTTTATAAAAGGAGCTTCCGGGTTTACTGTAGGTTGGAATGAATTAAAAGTGAGTCCCGGACTACATGGTAAAACTGCCTTGCGGTTTGATTACGGTAGATTTAATGAAGTGGTTACTGCAATTGAAGCGGGTGTGAATGCAGAATTCTACACTAAAAAAATTCTACAGATGGGGATAGGGACCCAATATAAATACGAAAGAAATTTCTTCTTCAATGCCTTCGTAGCGGTTGAGTTCGGGCGGCGCAAATGAACCTTTGTAATGGTTAATGGTTAATGGTTAGATGGTGGTGGTTTAAATAATGAATTATATAACATGCAGGAATTACCGGTTATCTCAAAAATAAATGAATCAAATTCTATTGTTAAAAAGCCATCCTGGCTTAGAGTAAAGCTACCTACCGGCGAGAGTTATAAACATGTTCGTGAACTGGTAGATACACATAAACTTCATACTATCTGTGAAAGCGGTAATTGTCCTAACATGGGCGAATGTTGGGGCGAAGGTACCGCCACCTTTATGATACTAGGCAATACCTGTACCCGTAGCTGTGGATTTTGCGCGGTAGCGACAGGCCGGCCTGATCCTGTAGATTGGGATGAACCACAACGGGTAGCCGAAGCTATCTACCTCATGAAAGTAAAACATGCGGTGATAACCTCTGTGGATCGGGATGAAATTAAGGATGGCGGTTCGGTTATCTGGTACAACACCATAAAAGCTGTAAAATCGCTGAATCCTGTAACTACCCTCGAAACACTTATACCAGATTTTAAGGGAGAAAAAGAAAACATACAGCGTGTTATTGATGCGGCTCCTGAAGTAGTATCACATAATATTGAAACCGTTGAACGGCTTACCCGGCGTGTACGCATCCAGGCTAAATACTGGCGGAGCATGGAAGTGATCCGTACATTAAAACAGGGGGGCATGCGTACTAAAAGCGGCATCATGCTGGGTTTGGGCGAGACTAAGGACGAAGTGGTGCAAACACTTAGGGATCTTGCAGATAACGGTTGTGATGTGGTAACCATCGGCCAATATCTTCAGCCCACTAAAAAGCATTTACAGGTACATCGCTTTGTTCATCCTGATGAATTTGCTGCATTAAAAGATATAGGGTACGAACTTGGGTTGGACTATGTTGAAAGCGGTCCGCTGGTGCGATCTTCTTATCATAGTGATCGTCATGTTAAACCAGGATTCGGAAGAAATGCGTGGATGAAACAAAAAGGACAATTTGTGTAGTATGATCTTTAAAAACTTTATTACAGGAGCAATCTCATTATTGATTGCTCCTTTTTGTTTTTCACAACTAACCTGGATTAAGGTCGATTCACTTTTTGGTGATTTACCTTTATCGGTGCATGTATTCAAAACAAACGATCCCATTGATGGAAAACCAAATATTGCATATTATGTTGAGGCTGATCTAAAAGATACGTCCATTGATTTCACGGCAGAAGCGGCAGACTTTAAACGATATACGCCATCGCAATACTACCAGCAACATAATTCACCATTACTGGTAGTAAATTGTACTTTCTTCAATACTACTACCGGGCAAAACCTAAATACAGTCATTAAGGATCATCATCCGTTATCCTTTAATCTCCGTTCTTTGCGTGGTACGGGAAAAGACTCTATGACCCAATACCGGCTTTTCAGGAGTGCAATTGGCATTAACGATAAAAGAGAAGCAGATGTGGCATGGCTAAAAACAGATTCCATTTCCAACAGTATTAAAGCCTCTCAACATGTTGTGGAGGCTGCTGTGGAACCTGTTGCCTGTTGTGAACTTTCGAAGAAATTTTACAGGCAACAAAAAAGGAAAGAAAAACAACTCGCCCATAATTTCAGTAACTGGAATATGGAAACTGCCGTTGGTGGCGGGCCAGTGCTGGTTCAAAAAGCAGATACCCTCATTTCCAATAATGAAGAAAGAATGTTTGCCGGAAAGGCCCGTTACGACAAGCACCCACGAACAGCGATGGGATATACAAGGGATGGTAAACTGATAATATTGGTAATACAAGGCAGGTTTCCAGGAATTGCCGAAGGTGCAGACTTTAAACAGGAAGCGTTGATATTGAAAGATATTGGATGTTATGAAGCGTTAAACCTGGATGGTGGTGGAAGTAGTTGCTTATTGGTTAATGGAAAAGAAACGATCAAGCCTTCTGATAAAGTAGGCCAACGAGCGGTGCCGGCTGTGTTTATGATTCGGAAGAAATAGCTATCACCCTTTTAGGACTAGACTTCCGAAGTCTTTCAGACTTCGAAAGTCTAGAATAGAGGTTGACAGAGATAGTTTCGAGGGACGGGTTATTATATTTATAAACCTCAAAAAATGCGAGAGTGGGCGTTTAAATTTAGACTTTCGAAGTCTGAAAGACTTCGGAAGTCAAGTCTGAAAAGAGTCGGAAGTCTATCTACACCGGCCTTCAGTCGACCAAAAGTAGAAGCTAAAATCTCATACCTCAAACCTCATACCTCACTGCTTCTTCATATCCCAAACCAGCGCACTCGCGCCCAAAATCGCGGCATCCGCTTCTTTGAGATGGCTTACTAAAATCTTCACCTTATTTTGAAATACCTGTATAAGGTTAGCTTCCATATTTTCATGCGTAGGCTTTAAAATAAGATCGCCCGCTTTTGTTAGTCCGCCAAATAAAATAATAGCTTCGGGACTGGAGAACATTACAAAATTTGCCAGGGCAAGGCCCAATATCTTCCCTGTAAACTCAAAAATTTCTTTTGCCAGTTTATCGCCTTGTATGGCGGCTTCATATACCACTTTCGAATCAATATTATCCGGAGGAGTATCTCTTAACAGGCTTGCTTCGGTGCTATTATTAAGCATTTCCAAGGCGGTTAAACGAACACCCGTTGCCGAAGCATAACTTTCCAGGGAACCAAATTTGCCCGTGCCCGTATGCAATCGTCCGTTGGGAATGATAATAGTATGACCCAGTTCACCCGCAAAACCATCATGACCGTATATTAATTTGCCATTCGCTACAATGCCGCTTCCCACGCCGGTTCCCAGGGTTATCATAATAAAATCTTTCATTCCCTTTGCGGCCCCATACATATTTTCGCCGATGGCCGCGGCATTCGCGTCATTGGTGAGTACAACAGGAAGCTGGAATTTATCTTCTACCAATTTAGCGAGCGGTATAATTCCTTTCCAGGGAAGGTTTGGTGCATATTCAATGGTTCCAGAATAAAAATTTCCGTTAGGTGCACCTAAACCAATGCCTATAATTCTTCCAGGTCCTCCTGCTTTTTGAATAAGAGGATATAAATTATTATGCAATTCTGTTATAAAGCTTTCTACTTCGGCATGGCCCCTTGTAGAAATTTCGCCCGAAAATAAAATATTGCCATAACGGTCAACGATCCCGAATTTTGTTCCTGTACCCCCTACATCTATCCCGATTGCCAATGGCTGTAAAGAAGTTGTTGTCGATAATGTCATTTCATTCTTTTTATTTAATGAGAAGCTCCTGCCTCCAATGAATCATAATCTATTCCCTGCGCTTTTAGTATGGATTTTGCTTTAATGGCGTAAAATACAAGATATGCAAAACATGCTACGCCGATAATATAGGATAATTGAATTCCCAATAAATTATCGGCTGCCAGTAATCCCTGTAGAACGCTGATGACTCCTCCACCCATTATCATCATAATCAGGAAACTCGCCCCTTCGTTGGTATGTTTTCCCAAGCCGGCAATTGCGAGAGTAAAAATACAGGGCCATAAAGTGGAACAGAAAAGTCCAACGCTTATAAATGCGTAAACACTTACCATTCCGCCGGCGAACATACCGATGAGTAAGGCAATGATACCCATGGAAGCCTGTATTAATAGCTGCCTTGCAGGGTTGCCTTTACTCAGGATATCGGCAGCAATGATCGCAATTATTATTACGGCATAAATATAAAACGGGGTTATATCGTGATTGGCGATTTTATTTATCAGCAAAAAAACTCCAAAAGCCAGGTAAGGCATCACGAAATTTAATATCTGCTTTGTTCCTTTTGAAATATCAAATGCTCCTGTTGAAGCCGTCCATCTGCCAATCATAAGGCTTGCCCAATATAAAGAAACAAAAGGTGCAATGTTCTCGGTGGGAGTGTTAAGTTTCTCTTTCATGAAAAGGGGTAAGTTGCTTGCTGTGGCCACTTCCACACCTACATAAACAAAGATAGCGATCATACCCAATACCAGTTGAGAGTACCCTAAAGCACTGGTTTTAACACTTGCATGTTCTATAGTAGACACGTCTGTAGGAGAACTTATAGCAACTGCATCTGGTTCCGTTTCTATTTTATTGGGCAGAGATGAGAATTTGAAGATGATCGCTACTATTATAAATAACACGCCTAATATGAGATAGGGTGTTTTTACGGCTTCTATACTTGCAACATTTGGTTTCGCACCATCTATAACTTTTCCAAAAATGGCAAGACTTACAAGGATGGGGCCAATGGTGGTACCAAAATTATTAATACCACCGGCAAGGCTTAAACGCTGTGCGCCTTTTTTGGGATCGCCCATAACGATAGCTAAAGGATTAGCGGCCGTTTGTTGTAATGAAAATCCCAGGCCTACAATAAACAAACCGGTTAGCATCAAGGGATAAGAAGAAGTTTGGGCAGCCGGATAAAATAACAGCGTTCCCAATGCTGAAATTACAAGTCCTAACGCAATACCATTTTTATAACCAACACGATTCAGGATGTCACCACCGCTTGCCTTGGAAATAAAATAATAAATTAAAGAACCGACTGTGTAAGCAACATAAAATGCAAAAGAAATCATTTGTGATTGCCAGGGAAGCAGATTTAGTTGTTCCTGGAACACAGGTATCAGGATATCGTTACTCGCAGCAACAAATCCCCAGAAAAAAAATACGCTGATCAAAACAATGAATTGTGACCATTTTGTTTTAATATTCATAAGCAATCAATGATTTATAATATAGGTTGAATGTAACAAGTTTTTACTAAGCTAAAAATTTTTTCCTTCCACAGCAACAACTAATCGAAAACCTTCCTAAATTGTTGAGATAATTCTCTTAAACCAACCTCTTTTAAATTCATGGAAATAATACACGTTTCAGCGGAATGTTATCCAGTAGCAAAAGCAGGAGGGTTAGGTGATGTGGTTGGAGCCCTTCCTCAATATCAAAATAAACTGGGGCAAATTGCCAAAGTGGTCATGCCTATGTATAGAACAAAGTTCCTGTACGATAATCATTGGGAGGTTACACATAAGGGAAGTGCTCACCTGGGAAACATGTGGTTCGACTACACAATAATTAAAGAAGCCACCAATAAACTTGGCTTTGATCTTTACCTCGTAGATATTAATGGACTGCTCGACAGGGAAAAGATTTATTCTTATCCTGATGATTCGGAAAGGTTTACTTCTTTCCAAATAGCTGTTGTTGACTGGATATCATCCTGGAAACATCATCCGGATGTGATTCATGTGCACGATTATCATACGGCATTTATCCCTTTTATGATCAGGTATTGTTATCAATACCAGCATTTAAACAGCATTCCCACCGTTCTAACTATTCACAATGCACAATACCAGGGATGGATGGGCTGGGATAAATCTCATTATATTCCGCATTGGGATGGCTGGCAATGGGGAATGTTAGACTGGAAGGATACGATAAATCCACTGGCTTGTGGCATTAAAAGCGCTACAAGGGTTACCACCGTTAGTGAAAGTTATATGGAAGAGCTTCGCTATATGAGCAATGGTCTGGAGGCGCTTTTTGAATACGAACGAGGGAAATGCGTGGGGATATTAAATGGAATCGATACTGTTGTCTGGAACCCGGAAACAGATACCTATCTTGAAAATCATTTCTCCACCAAAGATGTTGAAGAGGGTAAATTAGCCAGCAAAAAAGTGTTATGCGATACATTTCATCTGGATATTGAAAAACCGCTCATCATTTTTATTGGAAGACTGGTAGGTGAAAAGGCCGCAGATCTATTACCACAGGTTATAGCAGACTCTATTTATCATATGGAAGGGAAAATGAATTTCCTTGTTTTAGGAAGTGGTGATTTTTGGGTGGAGCGTCAATTGGAAGATATGCGTGGACCTTTAGTGGGATTCTTTAACGCCCAGATTGGTTATAATGAAAAATTGAGTCACCTGATGTATGCCGGGGCCGACTTTTTGCTGATGCCCAGCAGGGTGGAACCCTGCGGATTAAACCAGATGTATGCCATGCGATATGGAACCGTGCCCATCGTACGAAGAACAGGTGGCCTGCGGGATACGGTGGTGGATTATGGAGATGAAAATGGATATGGCGTTTGCTTTGCCAATGCAACTGTAGGAGATATTACACATGCTATTTACCGGGCAGTTTTGTTGTTTGATGATAAAGCAAAAATGAAGGCCATACGTAAACAGATAATGGAGCTTGATTTCAGCTGGGATAACAGTGCGCAGCAATATATAGATGTTTACAAAAACATCCTTGTTCCGAAAGTTAAAAAAAGCATCGAACCTAAAGCTGATAATAAAAATTTAGAAGAAGATAAATAGATGTCAATCAGGGAGACTTTTTATGATTTCCTTCCTTGCAAGTAAAAACAGTGAGAAGCGTTTTTAAAATCATCAGCCGTAATTATAAATAAAAACCAGGAATAGGATCAAGAAACAATAGTTAATCAATAATTAATAATAACTTCTGTTAGTTTTACTTTTATTCAATTGTACAAAACGTTCATAAAAATTTAATCCTTATGTCACAATCAACGCTTGCAGTTATATTAGGAGGAGGAGCAGGAACCAGGTTATTCCCGCTGACAGCCAGCCGCAGTAAGCCCGCTGTACCTATCGCAGGTAAATATCGCCTGGTTGATATTCCTATCTCTAATTGTATAAATTCCGGTATCAACCGAATGTTCGTATTAACGCAGTATAATTCTGCTTCCTTAAACAGGCATATCAAGAACACCTATCATTTCAGCGCCTTTAGTTCTGCGTTTGTTGATATCCTGGCGGCTGAGCAAACTCCCGATAACCCAACCTGGTACCAGGGAACGGCTGATGCAGTAAGACAAAGCCTGCGGCATATTGGTCCATTCGATAGTGAATACATCCTTATTCTTTCCGGTGACCAGTTATACCAGATGGATTTTCAAGCGATGCTTGATAATCACCGCGCATTGGGGGCTGATATAACAGTAGCTACCATCCCGGTAGACGACCGCGATGCACCTGATTTTGGAATTATGAAAAAGAATGAGGAAGGTTATATTACCGCTTTTATAGAAAAACCAAAATCGGGGCGTGAAGACTGGGTAAGCGATACCGGCGCTGAAATGCAAAGTAAAGGACGCATCTACCTGGCATCCATGGGTATTTATATTTTCACCCGGAAGTTGTTATTTGAATTGCTGGAAAATGAAAAGAAAGATGCCACTGATTTCGGAAAGGAGATTATCCCGGAATCAATCGATAAATATAAAGTAGTGAGTTACCAATATGATGGTTACTGGACTGATATTGGAAACATTCATTCTTTTTTTGAAGCAAACCTGGGGTTAACAGCAGATGTTCCTGAGTTTAATTTGTTTGACAACAGTAAGTCAATATACACCCGTGCGCGCATGTTACCGCCTGCTAAAATAAGCGGTACCACGTTGGAGAAAACACTTATTGCGGAAGGTTGCATCATCAATGCATCGCGCGTAGAAAACAGCGTGGTAGGAATTCGTTCCCGCATCGGGTATGGTACCACGATAGTAAGCTGCTATATCATGGGTAACGATTATTTTGAAACGATCGATGAAATTACCACCGCCCTTAAAAAGGGAATTCCGAATCTGGGCATAGGCCATCGCTGTTATATTAAGAATGCCATTGTAGATAAAAACTGCCGTATCGGGGATGACGTGCGAATTAACGGTGGTAGTCATATGGAACCTGCGGATCATGAATTGTATACAATAAAGGATGGGATTGTAGTAGTGAAGAAAGGCGCTGTGATTCCGAATGGCTATGTTATTTAAGTTTTGAAGTTCTTACCTAAACCTGTGAGGTTTTTAAAACTTCACAGGTTTAATTTTTATCGCTATGGCCGCCCCATCAATTTCTCCGGCAAAAGCTTCTGCTGGTTTGGTTTCCAAACCCAGGTTATCCTTGTGGCAGATATTTACGATGAGTTTCGGTTTTCTCGGCATCCAGTTTGGGTTTGCTTTGCAAAACGGTAATACAAGCCGAATTCTCCGTTCATTCGGAGCGGATGTGGACCAGTTGCCGCTATTCTGGATCGTTGCACCACTTGCGGGTATGATTGTGCAACCCATTATTGGCCACTACAGCGATAAAACCTGGAACAGGTTTGGCAGAAGAAAACCTTATTTTCTGGTGGGAGCGCTATTGTCATCTGCCGCTTTGGTTTTCCTTCCAAACTCGGGGGCAATGGCCGGAATAATACCAGCATTATGGATAGGCGCAGGAATGGTGATGGTGATGGATGCCTCCATCAATGTGGCCATGGAACCGTTTCGTGCTTTGGTGGCTGATAACCTTCCTGACAAACAAAGAACGCTTGGGTTTAGCATCCAGACATTTCTTATTGGATTAGGTGCTGTTTTGGGATCCAACCTTCCTGAATTCATGAGTAAACATGGTTTTAGCATGGCGCCCGGTGCAAGCGGCGTTGCAGATAATATAAAATATTCTTTTTATATCGGCGCAGCCGTGTTTATTATTGCGATACTCATCACCGTTATTTTTTCAAAAGAGTATGCTCCGGCAGAGTATGAAAAATACCATGGCAAACCGGAAAAAAAAGAAAAAGAAAAATCAGGATTTAGCGAAATTATAAAGGACTTCGGCAAGATGCCGAAAACAATGAAACAGTTAGGACTAGTACAGTTCTTCAGCTGGTTTGCGCTTTTCAGTATGTGGGTTTTTACATCGGATGCTGTTGCCACACACGTGTATGGCTTAACCGGCGATTATACCAAAACAATCGAATACAATGAGGCTGGCAATAAAGTTAGCTCTGCATTTGGTGTATATAATTTTATAGCAATGATCTATGCGCTTTTCCTTCCGGTAATAGCCCGTACCATAGGCCGGAAAGCCACGCATGCGTTATCACTTATAGCCGGAGGACTGGGAATGATATCCATTTATTTTATTAAAGACCCTGCCATGTTAAACTATTCTATGATTGGAATTGGTTTGGCATGGGCAAGCATCCTGTCTATGCCTTATGTTATTTTATCAGGCTCTATTCCGCCGGGAAAACTTGGAATTTATATGGGGATATTTAATTTTTTTATCACTTTGCCGCAGATAGTAAATGGCATATTTGGCGGTTGGATTGTCAAGTACATATATGGCAACCAGCCGATCTATGCAATTGTTTTGGCTGGTTTTTTATTGATCTGCGCCGCCATCAGCGTTTTATTTGTTTATGACGAGGGCGCGATAAAAATAAAGCAGGAGAAGCTGGTTACTATCGGTTGAGGCTAAAGAGGTGTGAGGTATGAGGTATGAGTATGGCCTTCAGCCATCAGCTATCAGCTATAGGCCTTGATCGCCAGGTTGGTCTGATGTCAAAAGGTAATAACCCGGAAGTTATATAAAAGTCTTCGATCAGCGGTGCCGATATCACCCGTGTAAATAACATTTTTGATGCGCGGCGTTTGTAGGGGCAGGGCTTGCCCCCGCCCTGTTACACCGGATACGTGTTGTATTTTGTCGACGTCTCCCATAAATATACGGGCAGATTCGTATGCAGTCAGGGCGGGGTCGAGCCCAGCCCCTACAAACGCCCCTGAATTTAAGCAGCCCATAGATCATAACTCAGGTTATTGGCAGTAGTTATATAGTAGGTGTGAGGTAAGAGGTATGAGGTGTAGGGTATGAAAACCCCGAAGGGGTGAGAGATGTATAGAATAGTTGCTATCTACAAAATAAACCCCGAAGGGGGTTATACAAGGTTGCGGGCAGTTCAAATTATAATGTCAACTCTTCGGGGTTTTTACTCATACCTCACCCCTTTTATATTACTTCCCGGTTATTACCTTTTGACATCGGACTAACCTGGTGACCAAGCTGATAGCTGATAGCTGACGGCTGATTGCCAACCTCACACCTCACAACAGCAGCTGCCACTGCCTCTTACCGCCCTCTTCCCCCCAGCTTTTTAGAAAATCTGATAGTTTGGATTTGAAATCACTACTCGTGTATTTTTTTCCTTTTTTTGGAG
>JBDSBP010000016.1:0-1969 GCA_039921525.1 Chitinophagaceae bacterium
CCAGCAAGAATCGATCATCACTTCACAAACAACCCTGATTGTTGAACAGCAAAAAGAAATCAGCCAAAATAAAAAGGATCTTTCCAGCCTGGCTTTGATAAAGTATGAATTGAAACTGCTGAAGAAAATGATCCATGGCCGCAGGAGCGAAAAACATTATCCTTCTGAAGCTGTTACTGAACAAAACGCTAAAGCCAGTGAGCAACTAACCCTGAACATGGATGTGGATGCTACAGGTACGTGCAGTGTTAAGAATAAATGGGTGCCTGCACACCTGGAGGTTATCAAAAAGGTAACAGACAGGAAGCCGCACCCCGGCCGCCACGACTGGCCGGAAGGTCTGCGCCGGGAGATCACTATATCGGATATTGCTAATAAACCGGAGGGCTACCTATTTTTGCGCTATGAGGATACCATACAACTGGCCTGCACCGATATGGAATTTTTTTTAAAGGTGAACAGGCGTTATATCTACATGGCGCGTGCTGCCGAAGAAGGAACATTCAAACAACTCATAGCCCCGCTGCCCTCTCATCCGATCAATAAATGCAAGGCTGATATCAGTATCCTGGTAAGACTGATCATTGATAAATTTATATACCATCTTCCTACCTGGCGCCAGCAACAACGCTTTACCCAATATGGCATAGAGCTGAAGTATAATACGCTTTGCAACTGGATCAACCGGATAGGAGATGTACTGGAACCATTATACACTGCATTACTTCGGGAACTGAAGATCAGCGGTTATTTAATGATGGACGAAACCACCTACCGGGTGTTGGATAATGAAAAAGTGAAAGGCAAAAAATCCCATATCGGTTATCTTTGGGCCTGTAGCAATCCCATACAGCGCATCCTCGCCTTTAGTTACCAGAAGGGCCGGGGTAAAAAGGAGGTGGCGCATATATTAAAAGGATACAAAGGCTATCTCCAAACCGATGGCTATGCAGGTTATACCCAGTATGGCAAACAGCCCGGTGTCATTCACTTGCAATGCATGGCGCACACAAGACGGTATTTTGCGGAATCAAGAAGTCACGATCTGAAAAGATCCGATTATGTGCTGGAGCACTTCTTCGCGCCGCTGTACCGGATAGAACAACAAGCCAGGGATGCACGGCTTACTTATGACGAGCTTACGGAGAAGCGCCAGCAGGAGGCAGTGCCGGTGCTGGACCGTTTTTATGCCTGGCTGCTGGAAGAACTTCCCAAAGTAATCCCCGGTACACCGATTTGTAAAGCTATCGGCTATGCGCTGAACCGCTTTAAGGAATTGCGCATATACGTAAGCGATGGGATGCTCGAAATTGACAACAATTTTACGGAACGACAGATTAGAAGTATTGCAATAGGCCGGAAAAATTACTTGTTTGCAGGTTCACACCGCGCAGGTGAAAGAGCGGCTATCATCTATAGTTTGCTCGGCACCTGTAAACTACAGGGCATCGATCCTTCTAAATGGCTGGATGATGTGCTCAGACGAATAACCGATCACCCACAGGATAAACTCAACCAACTGCTGCCACAGTTCTGGAAGCCGCTTGAGAAATCAGATCAACCCGTAATCAATCATGAAGCGGTATAAACTTTTAATGGGAATTAAGATAGCCATTCTCAAGCTGCAGATGCGAGTACCCTAATGTTTTATTGGAAAAAGCATCCATCGATGCCGAGTCATCAAAAGTCCTGACACCATCCGGGTAGCTCAGAATAAATTTATCCAGCTCCTCCAGGTGCACTACCTGTAAACCCGGCGTCAATAGATTCAAATCACTGAGCAGGGATAGCTGGCTGGTCTTTCCATAAGTTTTAGTATCCTCCTTATTAAGAGTACTGGCATACCAAACGACCGCTTCTTTGAGTGCCAGGGGTAATTTACCTGTTGCCCGGTCCAGGTTCTGATCTACCATTACAATGAATAGCTGCTCGCGGCCGTCACCTCGTTTATATACAAACATCTTATTAC
>JBDSBP010000017.1:0-24811 GCA_039921525.1 Chitinophagaceae bacterium
TAAAAGCCATGGGTTGGACGTTAAAAGAATTCTATACTGCCCTGATTGAAGAAATATTGGTACCTAAATAATTTTCAGTTTCTTTGACTCGTATTTAATAATTGACCCAAATCCGCCCGGGGTAATATCCGGACCAATCAAATTTTTTACCTGTGTTCAAATTCATTACAAATCGGCCATTATGGGTTAATATTTTAGTGGCTATTTTTTTAGTGGGTTTCTTATTCCTTATTTTTCTTGGCTCACTGGGTATTTTGACCCGTCATAACAAGATTTTGAAAATACCTTCTGTTACCGGTAAATCAATGACTGAAGCTACCAAACTACTAAAAGACCAGGGTTTTGATGTTCAAATACAAGACTCCGTGTATATTGACACACTACCCATACTTACAGTTACCCGGCAAGTGCCGGAGGCAGATGCTTCTGTTAAGATAAACCGTACCGTTTACCTGACAGTCAATCGATCTGTGCCCCCGCTTATTATTATGCCAAGGCTGGTTGGAAGTTTCAGAAACGTGGTCATGATCCTGAAACAGTTTGGGTTAAAGTTGGGCGATACCAGTTACCGGCCCGATTTTGCAAAGAATTCCATATTAAGCCAGCTATATAATGGAAAGGAAATCAGGCCCGGAACAAAAATTCCTATGGGTTCTACCATATCACTCGTATTAGGTAGTGGTGTGTCTAATGTGAACATGAGTGTTCCGGATTTATTCGGAATGAGTTATGATGAGGCGCGGATGCGTTTGGATTCCATGGGAATAAGCCTTGTGCCGATATTAGATCCGGGCGTGCGGGATACACTGAATGCTTTTATTTACCGGCAGAACCCGGATCGTTTGAACGATGATCGAAAGATTAACCGCATACGTCCAGGCCAGTTGATTGATATATGGCTTAGTAGGGAACGTCAAGAAAGAGTTGACACTTCTTTTAAAAGCGAAGAACCACCTCAACAATAAATTCGAAATTTATGCAACAAATCAATGTTAAAGAATTAAAGGATCGAATAGATGCAGGAGAAAAATTAAATATTCTGGATGTTCGTGAACCATATGAATATGCCGATTTCAATATTGGCGGAAAATTGTTACCCCTTGGTCAGATACAGTCTATGCAGGTTGATGAACTGGAAGACTGGAAAGACCAGGAAATTATTGTCCATTGCAAGAGCGGCGCCAGAAGCCAGACAGCCTGCATGTTTTTGGAAACACTCGGCTTCGCCAATACTAAAAACCTGGAAGGCGGCATGAATGCCTGGAAGCAACAGGAGCAGGCGGTTAAGTAGGTAGGAGGTGAGAAAGGCCATCAGCTGTCAGCTATCAGCTATCGGCTTGCTACCAGGTGACGGGTCAAAATTAAAATTGAAAACTTCCTGGAGAAATAAATATCACTATAAATAACGTGGAAGTTATTTATTTAGTGATATCTGACCAACCTCGTGACCAAAGCCGATAGCTGATAGCCGATAGCTGATAGCCGATAGCTGATAGCTAATAGACCTCATACCTCACACCTGATTTCTACAACCTGACTTCCACACCAAGCATCCAATTCGTTCCCGCCATGGGGAACAGGTAATTCTCTGTTTGCACATTTCCCCCATCAATATAACTATAGGTATAACCGTTAGGTTCATATTTTCTGTTGAAAAGGTTGTTTACCTGTACAATTAAACGGGTTTCCTTCAAAACAGGATGTTTAAAAGTGTACATCAAACGAACATCCTGCAGATAAAAGTCAGAGAGGCTTCTCAATTTATTTCCTGTATTATCGAGGTATTGCCTGCCCACGTATTTACTAATGAAACTTATTTCGCCATTTTTTACCGGAACTACATGGAGCATCGCGCTACTGATGATATTGGGTGAAAACGCTATGTCTGCTTTATTATGTACGTATGTTTTCTGTCCACCATTATCATAGTCATCGATGTACTCTGAAAAGTCTTTCACTTTATTGTTGCTGAGAGTTAAGTTACCACTCGCATTGAGCCATGGAAGCACTTTAACGGCGGCCTGCATTTCTATCCCGGCGCGATAGCTGTTTGGGATATTGGTTCGTGTGTAAGCGCCCACATCATTTATCTTACCGGTTAATACCAGTTGATTTTTATATAGCATATAATAGCCCGTAAGTGCCCACGAGAACCAGGAGAACTTTTTTTCTACGCCAAGTTCGAAATCATGTAAAGATTCAGCTTTTGGCTGGTTTAATATGCCAGCTTCGAAATCGTCCCGATTGGGTTCTTTATTACCTTTAGCATAGGAAAGGAAGGCAGTAAGATGATTGTTTGTATAATTGATACCTGCTTTAGGATTGATAAAGTTGTATTTATTACTGATGAAAAGTGACGGGTTATCACGGAAACCGTTTAGTTCATAATTAACCCTCCTGTATTGGAGGTCTAGAAATGCTTCCCATTTGTTCGCCAGTTTTTGCTGTAGTTTTGCATATACGCTTGCATCCGTTTTCCGGGAATCAAGATGATACCATTGAAAGTTTAACGGCACAAACTGCTGCGACCAGATTACATTGCCATAATGATTGCCTTCATACCTGTTGATACTACTGCCCACCGTAAACTGCGAATTATTTTTATGGTATTGAAGTGATAAAATATTTCCATAAAAATAATTGTCCAGCCATAACTGACGAACAAGGTCGGTTTTGCGGATGGTGTCGATTCCAATGAATGTATCCGGCAGTCCATAATTTGCGAAAGATTGTCCGGCTTTATATTGTTCATAGTAGCCCTTACCACGGGTTAGGAATACGGCGGTATTAAAAGAAAGCTGATCGCTGAACTGGTGGTTGAAGAACAACTGATAGTGATCCTGCTGGTAATTATCCGTTTCATTCTTGTAAGGCTCCCCTGGTTTTTCGGTTCCGGCAGAATTATAGGTTCTGTTATCGTTCAGGTCGGTTTGTAATATGCCATTCCAGGCCTGGTAGGTCTTTTCTTTCCCGGAAAGAATATTCAGGCGTAAAGTTGATTTTTTGTTTATATAGGCTGTAGATATATAAAAAGAACGAAGATCGCTGGTTGCTCTTTCAATATATCCATCACTTGATATTTTAGATAAGCGTGCATCAATAGTAAAATGATCGTTCAACAAACCTGTACCTGCTTTAACCGTATGTTTCCAGGTGTTGAAAGAGCCGTAACTGTTGTTTATTTCCGTGTAGGCGTCTTCCCTGAATTCGTTGCTGGCCACATTGATAGTAGCACCGAAGGCACCGGCTCCATTGGAAGAAGTGCCTACTCCGCGTTGTACCTGGATGCTGCTCAACGAAGAGGCTATGTCAGGCAGGTCCACAAAAAAAGAACCCTGGCTTTCGGCATCATTATAAGGTATGCCGTTAAGGGTAACATTAATTCGTGTTGGGTCAGAACCGCGGATACGAATGCCGGTATATCCTACGCCATTACCTGCATCTGAATTGATGACTACAGAAGGCGTCTGATTTAACAGGAATGGCAGATCCTGCCCCAGGTTGTTTTTTTCAATATCTTTTTTATTCAGGTCGGTCTTGGCAAAAGGGGCCTTGTCGCCTGCGCGAATAGCTCGTATTTCAACCGGTTGTAAAAAAAGATTATACCGTTCCAACTTAAATTCGGCAATGTGCTGTGTAAAAGCCGTTCGTATTTCCAGCATTTTATACCCCACACTGCTGATTTTGACAACATAGGAACGTGGAGGTATGTAAATATTAAAAATACCGTTGGCATCCGTAACAACGGTACCATTATTTTCAAATTCCACTGTAGCGCCGGGAACTGCCAGGCCGTTGCTGGCATCGGTTACTTTTCCCTTAAATGTTTTCTGGGCGAATATGGGTACATTCAATAAGATGTAGCATATCGCCAAAGACAATTTTTTCATCATTTTTTATTTTGATGGTACGACCGGCAATGCCGGTTAAAATTGATTTGGAGAAATGCTGCGTAAGTGAAGAGAAGAAAACGGAAATGTTGACTACCTTCCCTGCGCAGGCATTACCCTGTTCAGGTTCTACGGGTATTTTCTCAGCCGGCCTGCCAAGTGGCGGTCAGCACCCCGAGGAACTGATAACTCTAATTAAATTAAAAACAAAGATAGGTATATTTTAATTTTAAGGAGCATCTGTAACTTTTCATCTGTTACCATCGTACTATTGGGATCTGGCTAAAACTCTCCACTATGGTTAAAACAATCATCATTTTTGCAATCGCCTGTTTATGTTCAGGCAGGGTATCATTCGCACAGCAGACTATAATTCATGACCCTAATGCAGAAAGCAGGGTAGTAGGAAATTTTTCAGCCGTACGTGTCTCAGGAGGAGTTGACTTGTATTTATCACAGGGCAACGAAGATGGTGTTGCAGTTAGCGCGGCCAACGAGAAAATCAGGGAAAGGATCAAAACCAATGTTGAAAAGGGTATCCTTCAAATCTGGTACCAGGGAAGCGGGATGAATTATAGTTCGGGTAATAAAAAGATGACGGCATATGTTTCGTTCAAATCGCTTCGGGGGGTTTCAGCTTCTGGCTCGAGCGATATTTATGCAAACGGCACTATAAAAGGAGAGGAGCTTCGTATTCAACTCTCCGGAGCAAGTGATTTTAAAGGGGTTGTTGAAACGAATAAACTGAATATTTCGCAGAGTGGCGCTTCGGATGCAAGTATTTCAGGCAAAGCGTCCAACGTGGAAGTAGATGTTTCCGGCGCCAGCAAGTTCAAGGGATATGATTTTGAAACAGAGAATTGTTTCGCTAAAGCCTCCGGTGCTTCAGATGTTCAGATAACGGTAAATAAAGAATTGAATGCTAATGCCAGCGGAGCCAGTTCCATCTATTATAAAGGGAATGGGGTAGTAAAGGGTGTGCGATCAAACGGGGCCAGTAAAGTAAAAAAAATGTAGACAATAGAGAAACGCCTGGTGCCCACCATATTATTTTAAAAATTAATTCTTGGATGCAATACAATTAATTATTACTTTTGCCACCCACATCGCGAAGTAGAGCAGCGGTAGCTCGTCGGGCTCATAACCCGAAGGTCGGTGGTTCGATCCCACCCTTCGCAACAGCAATCAGACTGAGCGGCTATACTTTTTAGTATAGCCGCTTCTTTTTTTTGAACGGTTGATTAAGCTGATTTATTGGATTGAACTGCTTGGGAGATGGGTCATTAGCCTTTTTAATTCCGTTGTTACTTCTTATTAATAAGGTATCATTAAAGCGTCTTTTGTCTTAACCGTTATATAAAATCAACATATCAAATTCTCTTAGAAAGTTAACTCCACGGTGATAAATTCTTCTTCCAACATCCTTGATAAAGTATTTCCTGGAAACCATTGCCCGATATTCTATGCAACTTAAAGGAACAACCCAATATTTTTGCGGTATATCAGAATATTTATACTTTTCATTTATCATAGTAAATCACTTAATCAGCTTAATCAAAAGTTTAGATTTCTACTAAACCGAAAATTTATCCCAAAATCTTATTTCTTCTTTTAGTGAAATCCCCCTTTTTTTAATATATAATTCCATGAATAAATGAGCTGTGTTTTTGAAGGTGTTGAGCAATATTTACCCTGAGATTGCTTCTGGGTTAAAGTGGAGAAATAGAAAATTTTGAAGATTATGCAGAGTATATATTCGTTTATGCATAAGTGTTACCATGTATAAAAGGCTGTTCATGAGATCGTGTTAATTGACGTCGGCTGTGATTCTTATTTAGGGTTCTCCAGCAATAGTAAGATACCTCCCTCTTATGTATACATATATTTACGTATACATTTATAAACATTTGTTTGTAGTAACGGATTGTTTCAGTCGCTATATAGTTGTTTTAGAAAAATTGTACGTATCTCAATTCCGCATTTATCTTTTTTTCTTTTATTATTTAGATACTACGAATGGTTTAATATCGTTTTGTAAAGTTGAATCAACAGCTAAAAAGATGTATAAAATATTTTCACCTTCTTCAACGTTATTGCCTTTCGTGAATAGGTTACAATATCTCTATACCTGACTCCTATAATTCTATAAGGTTTTTGTTTTATAGACCAATCATATGTTATGATTGTGCTTGTCCAGCGATGGCGTACCTATCGTATATATGGGTTGGTCCATTCTGTAGAATTATGTTTTCCATAAACAGGATAATTTAAAAAGAGTAATAGTTAAAATTCAAACCAATGAAATCTGATATTTACAATTGGCGGCGTTTCAATTTATTTTTTACGATTATTATTGGGACACTACTTACTTCATGCAGTACCAATAAAAAAATCTCCTATTTCAAAGATATCCCTGATTCTGTTTTCCTGGCAGCAAGAAATATTCAGACTACTACTTTCTCAGAACTCCTGATTCAACCGAATGATATACTGCAGGTATCCATTCTTACGCTAGACCCGCAAATAAATAACGTATTATCCGCATCCAATACGGCATCTTATACGGTGCAGCCCGGCAATTCAGTTAGCCCTGCAGGAACTTCTGCCATTGCCGGATATCTTGTAGATAAAAATGGAATGATTGAGTTGCCCATTATAGGGAAAATAAGTGTCACCGGTAAAAGCCTGGATGAGATAAGAGATGCTATCCATGAAAAAGTTTCCATTTATTATAATAAACCGGTTATAAGTGTACGGTTTGCGAATTTTAGTATTACTGTATTAGGTGAAGTTGCAAAGCCTGCAACCTATATAATTCCGAACGAAAAGATCAGTATCCTGGATGCGATCGGTATGGCAGGAGACCTGACTATATATGGCAAACGTGAAAACGTACTTTTAATAAGAGATTCATTGGGGCAAAAACAATATACCCGTTTTGACCTTAATTCTTCAAAGATGTTCAGTTCTCCCTACTTCTACCTGCGCCAGGGCGACATGATATATATTGAACCCTCTAAATCAAAAGTAGCCGCCACGGACGCTTCCAAAAATCGTACGATCGCACTGGTAGCATCAGGGCTTTCATTATTAATTATTGTTTTTTCAAGGTTATAGTTTATGACGCAGAAAAATATTAAAAAAGAACCGATTATTATTGAAGATAGTGACGAAGTAGAAATCTCTTTATTCTTTTCGAGGTTTAAAGGAAAGATAAGCATGCTTTGGCCGTGGATAATTATTTCCACTGTCGTTTGTTTAGTTGCCGTATTTATTTATTTAAAAATAGTTGCTCCAGCATATAAAATACATGCTTCCCTGCTCGTTCAGGATGATCAGAAGGGGGCTGGATTTGGTGATATGAGTGTATTACAGGATTTTGGGATATTGTCGGGAAAAAGCAATGTAGATAATGAGGCGGAGATTTTGAAAAGTCATAGCCTGATGGAAAACGTGGAAAAAAAGCTTCATCTTAATGTAGCGTATTTTATTAAAGGTAAATTTAAAGCTACTGAGGTGTATGCGAAAAGACCTTTGAATGTTGAGTTCATTGGTGATACTGCTGGCTTGCATGCGGAACCTCTTGATTATAGCATTCAATTTGATGGACGGAACAATCAGCGGGTGAAATTTTCGGACCAGCAAAAAACGGTAGATGCTAAGTTGGGAGATACGCTCAGACTTGCTGAAGGCATGATAATTATAAACGAAGGACCCGGCTTTTCAAGTTGGCCGACAGATCATACTCTTTTGTTGTCTATATTTCCGGCAGATCTGGTTATCCGGGATTTATCGGAAACGTTATTAATTGAAATACCCAACAAACAGGTAAGTGTTGTATATCTCACAATAAATCAAACACTACCGGAAAAGGGTACGGCTATTCTTAATACTCTTATTTCTGAGTACATGCAGGGAAGCGTGGATGACAAAAACCGGATTGCTGAAAGCACCATAAAATTTATAGATGACAGGCTTAAACTCGTTACGGGAGAGCTGCAAGGTGTTGAAAAAGAAATAGAAGAATTTAAAACCACTAATAAGCTTACAGACATAACAGAACAATCCAGGATCATGCTGGAGAACACCAGTGAATATGCACGACAACAAACCGCACAGGAGGTGGCTTTATCTGTGGTAGAAGGACTTGAACAATTTTTAAAAGATAATAAAAATAATAGCAGGGTGGTTCCTTCTTCGCTTGTTATTCAGGATCCGGGTTTTTTGGCTATTATTAACCGGTATAACCAGGCTAAGCTTGAGCGTGACAAAATGTTAATGAGTCTTACACCTCAACATCCGTCCGTGTTAACATTAGATGCCCAACTGGTTAATATGAACCTGGAGCTCCTTAGCAGCATCAGTTCCATTAAAAAAGGCATTTCGGTTAGCATCAATGAATTAAAAAAACGTACTTCCAGTTTTGCTGGCGAAATCAGCAAAGTGCCTTCCAAGGAGCGCGTCTTCTTGGATATCTCACGACAACAGGCTATTAAACAGGAACTGTATGTTTTTCTCTTGAAGAAAAGGGAAGAAACCGCCATCACCATGTCTGCAAATATTGCCAGTGCAAGAATAATTGATTCTGCCAAACCCGAATCCCTGCCTTTTAAACCTAAAAAGTTGCTGATTTTTTTAACAGGTTTATTGGTGGGATTAGTTTTCCCGTTTGCAGTTTCATTTGCAAAAGACGCGCTTAATACAAAGATCAGTTCCCTTAAGGATATCACATCGGTTTCAAAAGTACCCATCCTGGCTGAAATCGGTCATAATAAAGGAGATTTGCGGGTTATAACGGTTAACTCACGGGACGTTATAGCCGAACAAATTCGCGCCATGCGTACCAACCTCCAATATCTGTTGTCCGGAAAAACCGAGAAGACTATCATGATTACTTCTTCTATGGGTAGTGAGGGTAAAACGTTTCTTTCCATCAATCTTTGCGCCGTGCTTGCATTTGCAGGCAAAAAAGTTATTCTCCTCGAATTTGATTTGCGAAAACCAAAGATAACAAAACAACTAAACCTGAAAGGTCATGGATTTACCAATTATATATTAAGCGATAATAATGACTGGCTCGAATGGATACAACCTTCCGGAATTCATAAAAATTTCCAGGTATTAGGTTCTGGTCATATTCCACCCAATCCAACAGAATTGCTGATGCTGGAACAAACTTCTTATTTATTCAACGACCTTAAAAATCATTTTGATTATGTGATCGTGGATACTCCCCCTGCTGGTTTAATAACAGACGCTGAAATAATTGCCACATATGCAGACGTAACCTTGTATATGGTTCGTCATCGCGTAACGTTTAAAGAACAAATCAAATTAATTAATAAATTTTATCAGAAGAAAGTATTTCCCCGTATGAATATTATTGTTAATGATGTTGACTTCAAAAATACCGGTTATGGATACGGCTACGGAAGTGATTATGGTAATTATGGACAGGATGCTGAGCGAGTAAAAAAGAGGGTAAAGGCCGACAAAGTATAAAGATTTCGTTGCCATTGCAATCTGTGAATCTGTAGAGGTTAATTAAATTAATGAAGCATGTATCAACTCAACCTCCTGGGTAAGGTAAAAACGATTTCATGGAAGGGTGACCAACCAGGGGGAGCTCAAATTAATAAACCTGTCAGCCTGAATCGTATCATAAAGAAAAACCTGGTGGGCTCTTTTATGGTGAAGGGCGTGGGCATCGTGGTTAATCTTGCGCTCATTCCAATCGGCATTCATTTCCTTGACAAAGAGCGCTTTGGCGTGTGGATTATTATAAATTCACTACTGGCCTGGCTCACTTTTTTCGATTTGGGCATGGGTAATGGCATGAGGAATAAACTAACGTTTGCTTTTCAGAAAAAAAGGATTAAAGAGGCCAGGCAATTAGTAAGTACCGGATACATTTCAATTTTTGGAATTACATCCCTTGTATTTCTTATATTTTGTATTTTGAACAGTTTCATTAATTGGAGCTCCATCTTTAATGTATCAAGCCAGCTGAATCCTGAATTGTCTAAAGTTATCTTCTGGGCTATTTTCCTTTTTCTTTTACAGGTGGTATTAAAAAATATTGGTTTTATCCTGCTGGGCTTGCAACTTACTGCCATTAATAATTCTTTATCAGTACTTGCGAATATATTGTCCCTGGTAGTAATTCTTTTCTTACAGTACTTAAAAATACCGGGTTCGTTAATGATGTACGCAATATGTATTTGCGGAGCCCCCATATTAGTTTATTTGGTTACAACCATTATTTTCTTTTCCGGCAGGTTTGCCTTCCTGCGTCCTAACTTCTCTTATATAAACTATGCTTCCTTAAAAAACATTGGAGGTCTTGGGCTAAAGTTTTTTATGATCCAGGTGGCAGCCATGGTGCTTTTCCAGGGGAATAATATTTTTATTACCCAATACTTCGGTCCAAAAGAAGTTACGAACTATAATGTGTCGTACCGGTACTTCAACATAGTGATTATGGTTTTTTCTATTCTGCTCACGCCTTTCTGGTCTGCCTTCACAAAGGCGTATGCTGAAGAAAATATGGACTGGATAAAATCCATTTTAATAAAATTAAGAAGATTGTGGTATTTGTCTGTAGTGGCCGTTTTATTAATGATTATACTGGCCAGATTCGTTTTTCATGTATGGGTAGGTAGCAGCATCCAGGTGTCAACGGAAATGAATATTGCAAATGGTTTGTTTGCCATTATTTATGCCTGGAACAGCATCTATCTATATTTTTTAAATGGAACCGGTAAAATAAAGCTACAATTTTATCTAACGATTCTCGTACTCGTAGTATATGTGCCGTTAACAATGCTGTTCTTAAATATTTACCGGGATCCGTCCATTATTATTTACTCAAATTGTTTGATACAATTGTTGTTTAGTGTGTTTTGTTATATGCAGGTCCATAAAATTATAAATAAGAAAGTACATGGTATTTGGAATCGTTGAAATACTGAAAAAGTTTTTGATGTACATGTATTATAAAATAATCCTGTATAATAAAAAAGTTGTTTTTAAAGGTATACCAGACCTGGACAGGAAGGTGACCTTTGAAGGATATAATGCTATTTACCCGGGAGCAGTCATAAAGAAATCTTTTATTGGCAGGGGATCTTACGTGGGCTATCAAACCAAAATTGTAAACTCCCGCATCGGCCGATATTGTACAATAGCTGATAATGTAAGAATTTCATTAGGTCGTCATCCTTCTGATACTTTTGTTTCCATTCATCCTGCATTTTTTTCGATTAGCAAACAGGGCGGTTATACTTTCGTTAATCACTCCAAGTATAACGAGCATGTTACTGTGGCTGGCTCTACGTTTAATGTTGAAATAGGGAATGATGTATGGATTGCAAACAATGTACTGATCATGGACGGCGTTACCATTGGCGATGGCGCTATTGTGGCTGCCGGAGCTATCGTTACAAAAGATATCGAGCCTTACGCCATTGTAGGAGGAATTCCTGCAAAATTGATCAGGTACCGCTTCTCACCGGAAGAAATAAAAAAGATGAATAGCATAAAATGGTGGACAAAAGATTCTAGGTGGATAAGTGAAAGGGCAGAGATGTTTGATAATATCCAGACATTTATTAATAACGTTACCTAATCACTCAATACTATGGCTAAGTTGATGAATGTATTGTTTGTATTTTTTGGGGAGTTTAAGAATAAACTGCTCGTTGAAATCGGAACATTATTCTTTAAGATTGATTTGCACTCTTCGGATACCTTCTTACTGGGCAAAAAATTTTCCAGTAACGGGGTTACTTTCCTGCGGTTGAAAAAAAGTTCAAGGATACAAATAGGCGATCATTTAAAGCTTAACAATGGTGAGATGTTCAATAGCATAGGCCGACAGAGCAGGTGTATTATCACAGTCAGGCAGGGAGCCGAATTAATAATAGGCAATAATGTAGGAATAAGCTCTTCGGCAATCTTTTGTAGTAAACGGATTGTAATTGGGAATAACGTTAAGATAGGTGGCAACGTTTGTATTTATGATACCGATTTTCACGCTCTTGATTATTTATCCAGGCGATCAAGGCCTCAGGATATTTTGGAAACATTATCTAAAGAAGTGCACATAGGGAACGATGTATTCATTGGAGCGCATTCCACGATACTTAAAGGGGTGACGGTAGGTGACCGGGCAATTATAGGAGCCTGTTCGGTCATTACTAAAAATGTTCTTCAGGATGAGATATGGGCAGGTAATCCTGCAAAATGTATAAGGCGAAATTCATTGCAGAATGCTTCTCTTCAGTAAAGCCGGGAAACCGGTTAGCGGAAATTAAATTCTATGAAAATTACAAAACAACAAATCAATTCATTCCTGGTATTTTTAATATTCTTCTTGTCTACAAGGGCCAGTGGCTTATCTATATCCAATTTTTTTCTTTTCGGTTCTTTAACTTGCAGTATTGCCGTGGCAGTGGCAAGAAAAATAAAGATCGATAAATCTTTCGTTTTATTTCTTGCTTTTCTATTGGTTGTTATAATACAGAATTTCATCCGGCTGGGAGAGTACTTCGATATGTTCAGGTATCTTAAATTGTTATCACTCATTGTAACAGCCTATCTAATTGTTAAAATCGTTCGATTTGATTTTTTTGCGCATTTCAATAAAATTGTTGAAAAGGCCATCTGGTTTAGCCTCCCTTTTTATGTATGGCAGTTATTGGCGGTTGATTCGTTGCATACTGTGGCAAAATCTTTAAATAGTGTTTTTAGCGGATTGATGGATGTATCAACTGTAATCGGTAACCAGTCGCTGAATATTTTATTTTACACAGTTGAGTTCGTAGAAAATTTTCGCAACGCTGGTCCCATGTGGGAGCCGGGAGGATTTGCGACTATTATCGTACTGGCTCTTTTTTTTGAACTGTTGCAAAATAATTATGCTTTTAACAGGCGTTGCTGGATCTATATTTTGGGCATCTTTATTACATTTTCCACTACAGGGTACATAACAACTCTACTACTGATATTGTTTTATTTGTCGAAGAAAGCGCAGCATTCTTCTTCAAAATACCTGAAACCGTTGTTATATCTGCTGATTCCCGCCTTCGTTGTTATCACCGGTATTGTTTTTTTCAGCTCATCTATTTTTTACGAGAAAATAACGGGCGAAATAAGTACGCAAAATACAATGATAGAAAACATTTCTGATTATGGGGATAGCTTTCAAAGTCTTGGAAGGTTTGGCAGTTTTCAAATGGATCTGACATCCATACAAGACAAATTTATATTTGGAAGAGGTTATACGGATGAAGACTTCAGAATGAAGTATGAAAATTTTAATTTCACGAACGGGCTCAGCTCTTTCGTAGGGAGGATGGGTCTCATTGGCCTGATCTGGTTATTATTTAGCCTTTTTAAATCAGGGAAACTAATTGTTTATGGATTAACCGGATCCTCTTCCGGTTCCTTCTTATTCCTGGTACTAATTATAACAATATCGTTTTCCAACCCTGTACTGTTTACACCTTTATTCCTCGTGTTACAGCTTTTTTTTATTCCCTTCAAATCAAATTTTAATGAAAAAAAATAAACTGGCGATAGTGATCGCGGTTCATAACCGTAAAAATGTAACGCTGCATTGTTTGAATCAGCTTAAACAACAAACCTATCCTTATTTTTCTGTTATAGTGGTTGATGACGGCTCCACAGATGGTACCGGTGAAGCCATTAAACAAGCCTATCCCTCTACGAAAATTATCATGGGCAACGGGAACTGGTGGTGGACGAAATCAGTGAATAAAGGGATAGAATATGCATTGACGCAAGATGCTGATCATATACTCTTGTTGAATGACGATACCTATTTTGAAAACGATTATTTGGAAAATGTGATGGACGAGGTGGAAGCCCATCCCCACTCTATAATTGGTTCTCTAAACCTTACGCTGGAACAACCCCATAGGATCTATTTTTCCGGAGCCATAAGTTTGAACCGTTTCCTGTTCAGGTATAAGCGATATCACAAAACCTTTTCTTTATATAGAGAAGATCCTGCCAAAAGCAATTTTCCGTCAGTTTATTTGCCAGCCAGGGGCGCATTAGTACCGGCATCGGCCTTTAGGGAGATCGGCCTTTTGGATGAAAAACATTTTCCTCAATATGCATCCGATGTGGAATTTACCCTGAATGCCCATGAAAAGGGTATTAATGTGTTTGTTTCGTCTAAAATGAAATTATATACACCCATCAATTCTACGGGAAGTGGTGATATTTATAAGA
The DNA here is from genome assembly GCA_039921525.1 of Chitinophagaceae bacterium. GTDB lineage: Bacteria > Bacteroidota > Bacteroidia > Chitinophagales > Chitinophagaceae > JADCRZ01. The sequence goes on from JBDSBP010000017.1 coordinate 14,151, forward strand.
AAGAGTCCTTTTTCAAATTCCTTTCTTCCTTCACCAATAAATATGCGAAACGTGATTTACGTACAAACCTGAAACTGATTAGCCATCATGTTCCTGTTTATATTGTTCCCTTTGCTTTTGTTTCATATACATGTACTATTCTAACAAAATACCTCATTCACAAAATCAGGAATTAGTATATGAAATTACTGTTGATACTGAACACACCTCCGCCTTACCAGGGAACTACCATCATGAACCAGTTTTTGCTTGATGCCCTGCAGGAGAAACACATTGAATATACTCATCTAAGAATTGATAGTTCAAAGGAGCTAAAAACATTGGGAAAATTTGATTTCAATAAATTAAGATCTGCTTTTAATATATTGATAGGGATTTATGCAAACAGGAAAGACTATCAAATGGCCTACCTGGTCATGTCTGTAGAAGGTTTCGCCTTTTACCGTCATTCAATTTTTATATTACTTCTTCTATTATTAAAGAAAAAATACATTCTCCATCTGAGAGGCTTAGGATTCAGAAATAAGAAAGGTCCTGGAAAGATTCTAACCAGTTTTATTTTCAAAAGGTCGTATTTAATTCAGCACTCTATTTATAATTCGTTTGACATAGCGATGTTTGGCAATAAGAAAGTTTTTTATGTGCCTAATGGATGGCAAGATTACTATAAACAATTCAGGAAGGAGGTTGAATCCCGGATCGCAAAAACAACAAAAGATGTAAATATTGTTTTTCTTTCAAATCTAATTGCCGATAAAGGATTGTTTACTGTTGCCGAATCTATGCTGAATATAAGTTTAGATCCGTTATTTAAGGGAGCAAGTATAAAATGGAATTTTGTAGGTAATTGGGAAAGTGAATCCGTTAAAAAGAGTTTCTTTGATTATATAAATGCTAACAAGCTTTATAACTATATAGGTCATATCGGACCGTTGTACAACGACGAAAAATATTTATTCCTGGCAGGGATGGATATCCTTACTTTTCCTACATTTTATAAACACGAAACCTGGGGTAATGTAATTCTTGAGGCAATGATGTTTAAAATACCGGTGATTGCCACCAGGTATGTTGCTATTCCTGAAATGGTAAAAGATAACGAGACCGGTTTCCTGATCAATAGGGAAGATCCGGTGGCCCTGGCCGACCGGGTAAAGGTTTTAATAAAAGATCGGGAACGTGGTAAAAGAATGGGCGAAGCAGGAAGGCGTTTGTACCTGCAGCATTTCCAACTGGATACTTTTAAAAAAAATATTATTGAGGTACTTCAAACTGTTAACCGATGAAACATATTTTTCATTATATCTATTGGCCATTAAACATCCTTCTTTTAAAAATGAACCGGGTTGCCTACAGCGATTTTAAAATTTTTGGGTTAATAACGTTAATGAATAAAGGAACATTAAGCCTTGGACAAAATATAAGGATCAACTCGAGCCGGTATGCAAATGTAATAGGTGGTGATACGCGTACCAGTTTTGTTATAAAAAAAGGGGCTTCCATGCAACTGGGAAATAATATCTCTATTTCAAATGCGGCGTTTTATTGTAACAGTAAAATTATTATTGAAGATAATGTTATGATCGGTGGAAGCTGTAAAATATGGGATTCTGACTTTCATCCGCTTGATCCTGAGATCAGGAAGATTAATCCCCGGGAACAGTTTATAACAAGGCCCATCCACATAAAAGAATCGGCTTTCATTGGAGGTTGCAGTATTATTTTAAAAGGGGTAACCATAGGACGGAATTCGATCATTGGTGCAGGTAGTGTAGTTAGCAGGGATGTGCCGGATAATGAAATATGGGCCGGTAATCCCGCAACGTTCATAAAAAAATTAAAAGGATATGAATGAACGCTTTAACTTTCTTGGGGTAAAAATATCTGTTATTAATTTTAAGAAAGCGCTCGGGCGCATTGCATCTTTCAGTTATCAGCAGCCTGCTTATATTTGCTTTCCAGATGCCTCCGTTGTTACGGAAGCCAATAAAAATTCTCAACTGAAGTCAATACTTAATAATGCTTTTCTAACAATGCCCGATGGTAAGCCGTCACAACTGGCCGCCCGATTGCAGGGTTATAAGGATGTAACAACTGTTTCAGGATTTCACCTTTGCAGTGCGTTGTTGGAAACAAATATGAGTCATTACTTCTACGGAGGCGACGAGGATGTGCTTCAGAAATTAAAGGGTACTATTAGTAAAAAATATCCTGTGGCAAAAGTTTTAGGATATAAGTCTCCCCCTTATTTACCTCTTGCTGAAATAGAAGGTAACGCTACAATAATGAATGATATCCAGCAGATCAACCTGTTAAAACCAGACCTGGTATGGGTAGGCATCAGCAGCCCGAAACAGGATTACCTGATGTTTCATTATTACAAGAAATTAGATCGATCGTTAATGTTGGGAGTGGGTGGCGTTTTTTTATATTTAGCAGATGAATCATTGAAGAGTCCCGAGTGGATGAAAAAGGCAGGCCTTAGATGGTTGTTTCGTTTGATGAAAGAGCCTGGCAGACTGTGGCCAAAATATTATGGTGCATTCAGGTTTTTGATGAAGAATACAGGATTTTTCGTGGGTGCATTTTTAGGTAACAAAAAGAATTTATAACTCCCCCTAATGATATCTTTTTTATGACAGTTCGTATTGTTAAACTTTACGTTTAGAACCTTGCTGACTACTACAATAGAATTATGTATCTGCCAGTGGCAATAGGACAGTGGCTAGTCCCGCCCCAACATTTTAAGTTGTCTGTACAATATTTTAGATGTAAAGCATTTAGTGATACGTTGCGCCGCAATAAAAACAATTTTCTATTCTCATAAATCAATTTCATGTTCACATGGAATCTCTTAATTGAAGCTGTATGGTACTGTTATAAAACGATTAAAATGGTATGATAATAATCATGAATTGTACCAACTTAAGTCATCCTTATCGTTGATTAAAATCCTTTTTTTTAGAATTATATAACGATATAAATTTAATTATTTTACAACGTAGTATTACCCAATTTCTGTCTCAATATTCAGGTGCCCGCCTGTCAATATCCATGTAAACACTTATACCAATAATCTATTCTTTCTGACATACAATAAGTCAAAAATTTTTTTCTCTTTAAGCCGTTTCTATCATAATCATGTACCACGAAAGTATAAATGCTTTCGACTAAACCTTAACCTATGATACGTTCTGACAAACGTTTAAAACTACTGTATGTGATTTCGGACCTGCTTACACTCATTACAGTTTTTACAGGGGTCAACCTGTTTTTTCGCGGGAAAGATGATTTTGTTAGCCAGGATTATTTGTTCCTCTTCACTTTATCCCTGGTTTGGATTTATTTAACTTCCCGCAACAAAGTGTATTTCCTCCACTTGCATAACACCTTAAAATTCCGGGCAAAGAATCACTTAAAAAATCATATCGAGTTTACAGCGGTGTTATCTGTTTTGTACATTTTATTGGGAGTGCCCGTGTATTCACACGTACAGTTTGGGAGTTTCCTGGTTATTTTCCCCCTTACTGATATGATAGTGAATTACATGGTTTATTTGTTTGTGGGCAGACTTCGCCGGAACGGAAAAAATATCAGGAAAGCCTTGGTGGTTGGCGCCGGCAGAACGGGGGTGATGATGGATGAATATTTTAAAAATACACCTGACCTTGGTTACAAAATTATAGGCTTCCTGGAAGACAATCCTAAAGAAGATAATTTGCAACAAAGAATACTGGGGCCGATATCCGGGATAGGAGAGATATTAAAGACAACAGATGTGGATGAGGTAATTATCGCCCTGCCTACGCACTTACATGAAAGAATTCAATACGTGGTGGATAAAGTTGATTATTATGGCATCAGGGTGAGATTAATCCCCGATTTTAAAAGCCTGCTGGGTAGAAATTACGGTACAACGAATTATGGAAGCATACCAATTATTAATATCAGGGAAATTTCGTTGGACAGACTCCGGCTTGCTTTTTTGAAGCAGGTCTTCGATTTCATATTTTCCCTCATGGTTATTATTTTTTTAGCACCTGTATTTGTTATTCTTGCGATAGTCATAAAACTGGAATCTCCCGGCCCCGTATTTTATTGCCCAATAAGAATGGGACAGGGTGGGCGTTCTTTTAAAGTATTCAAATTCAGAAGCATGTTCCAGAATGATGCTGCCACCGGCGGCAAAATGTCGACTAAAAAAAATGATGAGCGTATTACACGGGTTGGACGCATCATAAGAAAGTATAGCCTGGACGAGTTGCCTCAGTTTTTTAACGTATTAATGGGAGATATGAGTGTAGTAGGGCCGCGCCCCCACAGGATTTTCCTGAACCAGGTCATGCAGAAAGAAGTGGATAATTATATGATCCGTCATTATTTGAAACCCGGCATTACGGGGTGGGCACAAGTAAATGGCTGGAGAGGACCCACTGATACGGAAAAACAAAAGCATGGCCGCACAGAACATGATCTATGGTACGTAGAGAACTGGACACCCTTTTTGGATGCGAAAATCATTTATCTCACTATTTTCGGAGAAAAAACCTTTAAGACGGCATTTTAATTTTCCGGGTCGATGCCCGGCTGATTTTGATAGGGGAACAAAAATGATAATTCCGATATGAATTAGCTCACTTAAAAAAGATGACGAGATCATTGGCTGAAAAGCCAATGAACTTTTAAAACCCGCCAGGTCGTACAGATCTGGCGGGTTTTTTTTTCGGCAACAGTAGCATCGGCAGCGCAGAGCGAAACTGCTCAATCTTTTTTTCAGACTCTCCGGCATACAAAATATACTGCAGCCATTTCAACTGCCGAATTATCGAACTATACGCAACCCGCTCCCATTTCTGGAATATATTCTTGCCGTTGGAAAGAAGAATCCGCGTATACTTTCCTAACTAAATAATTATCAAGTATTTATAGAGCGGCATGTATGTAGTATATAAAGAATCAAACCTCTATACATGAAAAATTCTTTTACTATTACCGAAAATACTTCCGCCGCAAATCTTCACGCCAGCAAAATCATTTACATCGTCAAAATTTTCTTATTGGCATTGATAGCTATCTTGTTCATGGTGTTGAAAGGCAGCTGTGCAGACAGCACCCAGGTAAAGAGTGTTAAGAATACCGTTTACATCCAGGTGGCAGGAATAGGTAATTATCGTTCTATCAATTTCGAAAGAGTTTTTAGCAGGGGTCGTAATTTGAACTACAGTTATACTATCGGTTATGCCCCTACGAGCACCAGCACTTCAGTTCCCATTTCTCTGAACGCTTTCACAACCGGCAAACAGCATCATTTTGAAATGAGTGTTGCAGTGATACCGATGATAGAAAAACATACTTTTTCTAAAGGAATGGAAGATCTTGACAAGCAGATGTATGTTAAACCAAGTGTTGGTTACCGTTACCAGAAAGCTTCTAAAGGGTTATTTGTAAAACTGGCTGCTGGTCCGCAGATATTCATGGATCCTCCTTCTTACAACGTTTGGGATTTTACACCGAAATTAATTGCACCATCGGCGCAGGTTGCCCTAGGGATCAGTTTTTGATATAAGAGTAACTATAAGTTGTCAATTACCTAAAATATTTGTTAACACTTAAATCAACCTTTCAATCCACTCAACTTCCAAAACAGTGAACTTATAACCCTTTCTTTGTCTTTCCTGGGAATTAATTTCCAAATATTGGAACTTTATATCTATACAATTGATTTCAAATGATCCATTATCAACGACTTACAAAATGGCATAGGTATAGTATATATAGTAACAAACCCAATACAATGAATTCCATTACTTCTACCAGCAACACTACTACCGCCGACCTCCATGCAAGCAATGTTATATACGTTGTAAAAATCTTCTTATTTGCACTTATCGCTGTTCTTGTTTTGATACTTAAAAGTTAAGTAAGCAGTTTCAGCTGCCCCGATTATTTGAACGAGTGGGGCCAGGTTCTTTATTTCAATTAGAGAGTGGAATGTAATTTTACCTGGTTAACAACTGGATCCAACATTTCGAACTTTAAGGCGTATTTCGATTAGCCCCCATTTATTTCATACCTTCGCGTACTTTTTAGTTCCCACTTCAGGGAATAAATTGTTTCATGAAAACAGGATTTGTAAATATATTCGGTAAACCTAATGCAGGTAAGAGCACACTGCTTAATGCCTTAATGGGAGAAAAACTTGCCATAGTGTCGCATAAAGTGCAAACTACCAGGCACCGGATCAAAGGAATACTTACCGAAAAAGATTACCAGATTATTTTTTCCGATACACCCGGCATCATTGAGCCCAAATACAAATTGCATGAGAAAATGATGCAGGCTGTTAAAAGCGCGCTTGAAGATGCCGATCTTGCTTTATTGATGGTAGATGTTTTTGAAAACCTGGAAGAATGCGATACTATTTTTACGGCTTTACGTTTGAGGGTACCTGCTATACTTGTGATCAATAAAATTGATGCAACGAATGAGAAGAAGGTGAAAGAAGTGACCGATTTTTTTGCCACAAAAAGTTATTGTAAAGAAGTTATCGCGATTTCGGCCCTGGCTAAAAAAAATATGGATGTTTTAATGCAAACTATATTAAAATATATTCCGGAAGGGGAACCTTTTTTTGAAGATGATAATATAAGTGATCTCTCCACAAGATTTTTTGTAGGTGAGCTCATAAGAGAGAAGATCTACCAATTGTTCCAGGACGAGATTCCATATCATACCACCGTTATAGTTCAGGAATACAAAGAAAAACAAACACTGATAAAAATAAGAGCCGAGATCATTGTTCAGCGTGAAACCCAGAAAGGCATCATACTCGGTGAAGGCGGTAAAATGATCAGGCAATTGGGAACGGAGGCGAGAATGGAAATTGAAAAATTTATTGGGCAGAAAACTTTCCTGGAGCTGTTCGTAAAAGTGCGGCCAAAATGGAGAGATAATGATCTGCATCTTAGGGAATACGGCTATAATTAGTTCAAGGTTTAACGTTTGAAGTTTTAAGTTGTTGAACATTTAAGGGTAATAATATAAGTTAATAGATTGGCGATACAGAGCCGATTGCTGATAGCTGACAGCTGATAGCTGATAGCTCACAGCCAAAAAAAACAAACATGTCAGGATTTACCGTCGCAATAGTTGGAAGGCCTAATGTAGGCAAGAGCACTTTATTTAACAGGTTACTGGAGCAGCGCAAAGCTATCGTGGATGATGTAAGTGGTGTTACCCGCGACAGACAATATGGAGTTGCCGAATGGATTGGAAAAAGTTTTAACGTGGTGGATACCGGTGGATTTGTTCCGCGCAGTGATGATGTTTTTGAAAAGGAGATAAAGAAACAGGTGTTGATAGCCGTAGAAGAAGCAGATGCTTTAATTTTTATGGTTGATACCACTACAGGTGTAACTGACCTTGATCAGTCTATGGCGGATGTTTTACGCAAAACCGCCAAACCTGTTTTTTTAACCGTAAACAAAGTGGATAACCATGAACGATTGCTGGAAGCTTCTGAATTTTACAGTATGGGGTTTGAAAAGATATTCTTTCTCTCGGCTATAAGTGGAAGCGGAACCGGTGAAGTGCTCGATGCTATTGCTGCATTAATTGAAGACGATAACCTGGCCGATACCGAGCCATCACAACTGCCCAGGTTTGCCATTATGGGGCAGCCTAATGTGGGGAAGTCATCCCTGTTAAATGCTCTTGTAGGAAATGAACGGGCCATCGTTAGCAATATTGCCGGAACCACCAGGGATACCACTTCCACTCATTACAACCTGTTTCATAAAGAATTTATTTTAATTGATACGGCAGGTATCCGGCGTAAGGCCAAGGTAAACGAAGACCTTGAATTTTATTCCGTTATCAGGGCCATTAAGGCGATGGATGAGGCCGATGTTTGTTTGGTAATGCTGGATGCCACAAAAGGAATTACTGCGCAGGACCTGAGCATTTTTGGCCTTGCCGCAAAAAAAGGGAAGGGTATTGTGTTGCTGGTGAATAAGTGGGATCTGATGGAAAAGTCAACCAATACTTCCCGTGACTATGAAAAAGAATTGACCCGGAAAATTGCACCTTTTTCAGATGTGCCTATTATTTTTATTTCTGTTACGGATAAGCTCCGGATTTTCAAAGCTATTGAAGCCGGGTTGGAAGTGTATGAAAACCGGAACCGTAAAATAAGTACTTCCAGGTTAAATGAAGTGATGCAGAAAGCCATTGAATCGTACCATCCGCCCGTGGTTCGTGGTAATGCGGTAACTATCAAATATATTACACAGTTACCGACAGCCGTTCCTTCCTTTGCCTTTTTTACCAATTATCCCGATGATATAAAAACTCCCTACAAGAACTACCTGGAGAACCAGATGCGTGAAAATTTCGATTTTAAAGGGGTGCCGATCAGGATATTTTTCCGGAAAAAATAACGGAGTAGTGAAGCCCAACTTATAAAGTTTCATTCTATAAGGTTTTAACCAATAAAGTTTCAAGCTATAAAGTTTCAACCTATAAGGTTTCAATAACGTGATGCTAGTACTAAGGACTCAACCTTATAGGTTTGAACAACGGGTACCATCACTTTTGGCTAACCTTACAGGGTTGAAAGTAAAACCCTTCCACATTTTTCATATATTTAAACTAACAAACACCGCATGATTACCATCCGAAAGGCTGCTGAAAATGATCTACCTGAAATCCTGGAAATTTACAACGAGGTAATAATTAATACCACTGCGGTATATGATTATGAACCCCATACTTTAGAAATGCGCAGGAAATGGTACAATGGTAAGCAACAGGATGGCTACCCGGTATTTGTTGCTATCGAAAATGACAACCTCGTAGGTTTTAGTTCTCTAGGCCCATTCCGTGCCTGGACAGCTTATAAATACACGGTAGAGAATTCAGTATACGTAGCATCCAATCACCGCGGTAAAGGAATCGGTAAGTTATTATTGCAACCCCTGGTTAGCGCCGCAACAGAAAGGCAATTTCATACTATTGTTTCGGGTATAGATGCCAGTAATAAAGCAAGTATTCACCTGCATGAGTTATTCGGCTTTAAGCAGGTGGCTCATTTCAAAGAGGTGGGATTTAAATTTAATTATTGGCTTGATCTGGTATTTTTACAACTTATTTTGCCGACGAAAAGATAGTTTGATCACCTGTCAAACCATTTCTTAAAAGCCGGCGCCTTCTCCCTGCTCATATCAATCTGAATTTTTAACGGTGCCTTTAACGAGAGAACAAGCTTCTGATTTTCCTGTGGCGTTACAACCCTTATGGCATCTATATTCACAATGTATTGCCGGTTAGCGCGATAAAATATTTTAGGGTCAAGCAGCTCTTCAATTTCATCCATCGAGGTAAAGTCCAGGATGTGTTTTTCGCCATTGAATGTAAAAATATAATGAAGATTATCTTTCATCAAACAGGCTATATCTTTTACGTTTATGGCAAACCATTGATTGCGAAAATTAACGATAAATTTTTCTTTGTAGGAAGCATAAGCCTGTTTCGGTTGTGATAGTTTTTGCATCAATTGCTTCATGTCTGTAGGAAATACAGACTTACTTTCAATGATACTTCTGCATTTATCAATGGCCCTGTTCAACTCATCTTCATCAATCGGCTTTAATAAATAATCGGTACCGTTTACTTTAAAAGCCCTGATGGCATACTCATCATAAGCCGTAGTAAATATTATGGGACAATTAAATTTGTAGGTATTAAATAATTCAAAACTTACGCCATCGCTCAGTTGAATATCCATAAAAATCAAATCCGGCGCAGCATTTTCAAAGAACCATTTTTGGGCTGTCTTTAAGCTGTGCAAAACTTCAATAACATCTACATCATTAGCTACTGCTTTTATTTTTAACTGTAGTTCTTCAGCAATCAATTCTTCATCTTCTATAATTATTGCTTTCATAGTAATGGTATTTTTATGGTAAAATAATTTTCATCTTCAACTATCAGCATTTGTTTTCCACTTAAATAGAGATACAAGGATTGCATATTTGCCAGTCCCTGTCTATTGCTGGTTTCCACAAAGGTTTTCTTTTGAAGGTTATTCTGCACCACCAGCCAGTTATCCATAACAAAAATGTTAACCAATAGCGGGGATGTTACATCAATTATATTGTGTTTTATGGCATTTTCGATAAGGTTCTGTATGGTAACAGGTGCTATTTTTTTGTGTAGATGTTCTTCTTCCACATTAAATTTTACCTGCAGGCCTTCCTTAAATCTCGTTTGCTGCAAATGCGTATAAATTTCTGCCAGCTTTATTTCATCCGACAAGCGTACTGTTTCACTGTCCCGGCTTTGTAAAATATAACGGTAAATTTTCGACATCCTGTCTAAAAATTGTTTTGCATTAACCGGGTTCGAACTTATTAAACTACTTAGGGAGGTGAGTGAATTAAATAAAAAGTGAGGGTTGAGTTGCTGTTTTAAACTTTCATACATCACCAACGCTTTTTCTCTTTCCAGGGTGTATGCTTTTTTCTCCAGCATTAAAACCTTTTCTTTTTGGTTGATGCGGAATTTGTACATCGAATACAGGGTTAGAAGTACAACGGTTGCTATTAAAATTCGAAACCACCATGTTTTATAAATTACAGTGGCTATAGCAATGGTAATTTTCT
>JBDSBP010000018.1:0-17440 GCA_039921525.1 Chitinophagaceae bacterium
GAGGTTATGTTTCAACGCGTAAACAACTACGCCGGCGGTATTTTTCGCACTCATTTTTTCTAATATTTTGGTACGATAACCTTCCACAGTGCGTTTGCTTATAAATAGGTTGTCGCCAATTTCCTGGGCGGTGTTTTGAAGACAGATCAATTTAATAATTTCTTTTTCCCGGTCGCTGAATATGATCGATTCTTTTTTACAATAAGGATTAAATTTACTGTTAACAATCATGGAAGCCAGTCGCGACGAAGTATGCTTGCAATAGAACACGTTTCCTTCGTAAACATTCTCAATGGCATCCAGTATTTCCTGCTTGTCGGCATTTTTCAGCAGATAACCCTTTGCACCTGCTTCGAGCATATCTACAATCAGGTTCTCTTCATTAAACATACTCAGGGCAATGATCTTACAGGATGGGAAATGTGTGGTAAGGTATTTAGTGGCTTCTACTCCATCCATGCGTGGCATTTTTATATCGGTGATTACTATATCAGGCTTATGTTCTTTTACCAGTTCAATGAGCTCCATCCCATCTTCAGCCTGGCCTTTGAGTTTGATAGAGGGTTGCCTTGAAAGCATTAATACAAGACCATCCCTGAAGATTTCATGATCATCGGCAATTACAAGAGAGATATCGTATTTCATTCATCTGAAAATACAAAATTTAGATCAACTCAGTGGTATTTTTATGAAATAATTTGTGCCGTGTTCTGGTTTTGATTCAAGGGAACATACACCATTTAATATTTCAACGCGGCTTTCTAAACTCTTAAGACCTAAGCCTTTAATGTTTGTTTTTTCTTTCTCAACGTCGAAGCCTTTACCATCGTCTTTGGTAAACAGCAGCAGGTTCCCTTGTTCCTCACTCAATCCTATCTGAAGATTTTTAGCATTGGCGTGTTTTATAGTGTTATGCAGAATTTCCTGGATCATCCTGAAAATATGGATCTCTTTTTCTTTAGGTATCTTACATTCCTTGATTACAAAAAACTGGATGTTGACGGTGCTCTTATGACTAATCTGGGCAATAAATTCTTTTATTGCATCAGTCAGGCCTTTTCTCTCCAGGGTATTAGGCACGAGGTTGTAGGATATCTCTCTAAGGCTTCCGATAATTTCATCAAGGTACTTACCCGATTTTGCGATCACCTCTTTATCTTCCGGAAGTTCCATTTCGATGCTGTTGATGTTTAATTTTACAGCAGATAATAATGGCCCCAAACTATCGTGCAGATCAGTAGCAATACGTTTACGTTCATTTTCCTGGATAGTAATCTCAGCGAAAATCCGTTCTTTTTGCAATTTTACGTAACGCCTGTGATAGCGTATAATAGTGAAAATAAAATAACCTATAATAATGCCTATGAGCAAAGCCGCTATGATAACCGCTCTGAAATATGCTGGTTGCTCAACATTCATGGTGATTATTTATTGATGCTTTTAACAATTGCTTTGTCATACTTACTTATCTCCAGAATATTTCCAACGCAATTTAGGTATGTATTTGCCTTTTGCTGTCATCAAAAAAATTTAGGTGCTGTGTTTTTCGGGGTATAAAATATACAGCAACCGCGTATATTAAGTTTACAAATGCATTTACAAAAACTTTTATTCCGAATATTTCCCGAAGGATGTGTTTGTCTTTACCAATCAATAGAAACGTAAACACAATGATGGTGTAAATAAAATAGATGACCATACCTACACAAATAATAAACATTGAATTTTTAAATAACGACCTGTTAAGTTTTACTACAATGGTATTAATGGTATAAATACTGAATAAGGCAAGAACAAACGAATATGATATCAGGAAAACATAGTTAAAAGATTTAATGTTTGAATAAATGAAATTTTCTCCTATCCACATAATTACAAGGCTACCTCCAATTATATAAAATGTTTTTCTATGTTTTATAAAAAGCTGCCAGTAATAAAACTGGGCCAGGAAAAGCACACATTCTAATAAATTAAAAAGGTTTAAATCGGCTATTTGATTTCCTTTTGACGTGTAAGCGAGGTAAAATCCAACCAATAGCTCATTCAAAAGCGAGCTAAAAATATACCATAAAAAAGGCCGGTAACTGTTATTTGAATTTTTGTAACGTATCAACCCTATTACTGCAGCGAACAGGATGCTGAGGCTGAATAAAAATAAGTATAGGTTTTCGTTCATGCCTTTTAATTAATAGCATTAGACTGGTTAAGGGGTTACCTGATGAAAATCACTACCCGCCTATATAATTTATATAGCGGGGGTAGCGATATGGTATAGCAAGGTTCTATTAACTGGAATGATTTAAATAACTATCATTGATCCAACTGTACGTCAATTAAACATGGAGGGCAGGTTTGGCCGGTTTCCACAGCTTCAAAAGCACTGCTTAGAGCCCTGCTCGCACTATCGGGAGCGGGTTTGCCGCCTGTGATCAGTTTATTGTAGATAACGGAACCATCTTTTCTGACAGGTAACAACACCAAACGAACAACACCTTTAGAGTCTTTACCATAATAAACCCGAATACCTACAGCTTCTTTCTGGCTAAGCAACAATAAGATGGCGTCTTTTGAAAAGGCCTCCCCGTTAGGTATATTAAAATTTTTAGCCAGGTAGCTGGTATCCCTTATCAATTTTTTTACTTCACCGTATGTACTAATAAAGCTTTGCTGAAGCGTGACAGCCTCAGCTATGGGAATCACTGATTTTGCCGCCGTGGCAGAATCAAACTTAAAAGTGTCATTGACATTTCCTCCATTCTGATTCTGCTTGCAGCTAAACAGCGCCATTAATGAAAGGAAAAGTATGATGGCGGCAGCCGGCGAAAATTTGCATTGCATTGTTAAAGCATTTATTGGTTTAATAATTCAGCTAAAATAAACTATCATGTTTACAATGAAAACTAGTATTATATCTTAAAAAAACAGGTATAAGTACGCTTTCGACTATCGGCTCTTTACGGCTGCGCAAAACGTTTATCGTTCAAGAAGGTAGAATCAGTTAAGGTGGCGAGAAAAATTTTAATATAATACCGCTCTTCTGTAGTCAGAGGGATCTTGTTTTTTAGCAACGGATCCAATGTGGGACTACTCTTTATACCTGTACTGTAATGATTCAAAACATTATCGATGCTGTAAAACCGACCGTCATGGCCATAGGGGAAGGATTGAAAAACATTCCGAAGGCTTGGAACTTTAAATTTTAATGAATCTTCTTTTTTCCCTGTTATACGCATTCTTCCATAATCATTTAAATAGGTGTTCAGCGGCATGCCGTTATTACGATAGCTAAGATCAGTAAATAACGGTTCCTTGTGGCAGGAAGCACATTTTTGTTGAAAAGCAGTGTAACCGGTTTGTTCGGCGACAGTAAATGATTTTTCACCTCTTTTTACTTTATCGTACTTCGAATTCGCTGAAACCAGGGAACCTACAAATTGTGTTATGGCTTTCAGCATTCTTTGGCTGCTAACAGCATCATCGCCGTAAGCAGCTCTGAACATTTTTTTATAATTATCGTCCTTCTTTAATTTATCGACAACATTATTTATGTCTTCTGCCATTTCATTGGGTGCAGTCAGAGGAGCCAGGGGCTGCACCTCGATGTGATTAATACCACCATCCCAGTGATACTCTTTCTGCCAAACCAGGTTAAATAGGGCAGGTGCATTCCGAGTAGTAAACTGGTTATTGAATCCATGGCTAAGGTCATGATCAAAGGTAGAGAACGCGGCAAACTGTTGGTGACAGGAAGCACAGGAAAAATTACCATCTTTCGACAGAATTCCATCGTAAAACAATGTTCTTCCTAATTCAAAACCTTCCTTGGTTAACGTATTTCCTTCAAATTTATATTGGGGGTCAGGAAAACCGGCCGGGATAGTGAAGTTCAGTGAAGTGGTATTATGAGAGGAATCATTTTTCTTAGAACAGCTGTTCATAAAAATGCAGGCAGTCATAAATATTCCGATGAGCAATATAACAAATGCCGTCTTCATCATTTAGTAGCAATATGAGTGATGGTGAACATTTTTGAATAGTTTTCTGCTATTTTTTTTGACAGGTCACCCGGCGTCATGCAAACAGGAGTCTGGGCGATATGCAGTTCATTCGGATTATTAAACCAGGCATTTACATTGGCCGTGATGGTTACCGTTGCTGTAGAGTTAGGTGAAAAATCAATGGAAGCGGTTTCTGGAAATGGTAAGACTACTTTCTGCAGCACATTATCGGGATCTTTAAATCCGCCAATATGATACTCGATCCTGTTATCCGGTTGAGTGGATATTGGGGAACTTCCTTCCAGTTTTGCCATAATATACCCGCTGTTCCATGTCCAGAACATACCATTCGCCGGATCCAGGGCGCCTGTTTGCGCTCCACTGAAATTCCGGGCGCTATCAACTCCAATAATAAATGAAATATGATCGTATTTGTTTGGACCGGCTTTAAGTGCCAATGAGGTACTTGGCAGGATTGGAGGCATCAATTAGAAAACAATCTTTAGAAGACATCTTATATGAATTGCTGCCTGTAAGTTCTATATCCTTGATATAATATTTAAAAGTTTTTACGGAGTACGTCTCCTGGAAAGAATTTTTATAAGGCTGATCAAATTGAAGAGGAGCCAGATCCACAACGACTTTAAAATCCAGATTTATATTAAATGATGGACCTGCCAGACTGGTATCCTTGCTTACTTCCTTCTGGCAGGAGCTCGCAAAACATATTCATAAAAGAATACCCCCCCCCCGCAAATTCAAGATTATATGTTTCATAAATTCGGGGTTTTATTGATCTATACGACGTACTTTCTTCCGGGTTTGTTTAACGGCGGAATCTTTTTTCTTTGCGTCCAATCTTTTTTGCTTGGCTATTTTGGAAAGTTTTATGGGAAGCCTTTTCTTTTGTTTTATCAGTGCAGTGTTAATGAATGCATTCATTTTGGTGATAACAGTTGCTTTGTTCGCTAACTGTGTTCGGTGAACCTGGCTTTTTACCTGCAAAAATCCTTCTGAATTAATATTACGGGCGAGTTTGCTGTGAACGGTTTCTTTTTGTTCATCTATAAGTAACTGGCTGGCAGATACGTGGAAATACCCTTCCACCATAGTTTCTACCTTGTTTACATTTTGTCCGCCTTTTCCTCCGCTACGGGCAGTACGGAATTTTATTTCTGTTGATACGTCAATCATAAATCGGGATAAGTAAATTTACACAGAATAATCGGTTATACATGAGGGCAGTAATACAACGGGTGACAGCGGCAAGTGTCACCATAAACGGAACCATAAAATCGCTGATACAACAGGGATTACTGGTTTTTTTGGGAATTGAAGAAGCAGATACGCTGGAAGATATCAAATGGCTAAGCAGCAAAATAGTACAGTTAAGGATATTTAACGACGACAATGGTGTAATGAATGTTTGCATAAAGGATAACGGAGGAGAGATAATTTTGGTAAGCCAGTTTACATTGCATGCCTCCACCAAAAAAGGAAACAGGCCATCTTATTTACGGGCTGCCAAACCTGGAATTGCCCAGCCTATATATGAAAAAATGATCGAACAGTTGGAAGCGGACCTGGGAAAAAAGATCGGAACAGGTGAGTTCCAGGCAGATATGAAAGTGGCGCTCGTGAACGACGGCCCTGTTACTATAATAATAGATAGTAGGAACAAAGAGTAGAAATCAATTACGAATTACGAATTACGAGGTTGGGTGACTACTTTCGTAATTCGTAATTAACCTGAACATGACTATTGAACAAGCACAAAAAGATGTGGACCACTGGATAAATACAGTAGGCGTCCGCTACTTTAACGAACTTACCAATCTTGGAATTTTAATGGAAGAAGTGGGAGAACTCTCCCGGATAATCGTACGCAAATACGGCGAACAATCTTTTAAAGAATCAGACAATAATAAGGATCTGCCAGATGAGATGGCAGATATTTTATGGGTGTTGTTATGCCTTGCTAACCAGACAGGTGTAAATTTGACCGATGCGCTGAAAAAAAATTTCGATAAAAAAAAAAGCAGGGATGCCACAAGGCACCTCGATAATGAAAAATTGCAATAATTACTTACACTCAACGTTATAAGCATTCATAAAATTATTTATATGAAATTACGGGCGTGAGATGAGGCAACTAAGGTGTCATAACTTTCGATAATGCTGAATGCAGGCAAGAGTTTAATTTTTTTTTGCGCCGCGAATGCGCTGTACTTTACTACTTTTGCTGGAGTATGGCAAATGATACAAACAGGTTCCAGGCAATTATAGCCCATTGTAAAGAGTATGGATTTATTTTTCCTTCCAGTGAAATTTATGACGGTTTAAGCGCGGTTTATGATTACGGGCAGTTCGGCAGCGAATTAAAGAAAAACATCAGGGATTACTGGTGGAAAAGTATGACGCAGATGCACGAGAATATTGTTGGTATTGACGCTGCTATCTTTATGCACCCTACAACCTGGAAGGCCAGCGGGCATATTGATAATTTCAGCGACCCGATGATAGACAATAAGGATAGCAAAAAACGGTATAGAGTTGACCACCTGATAGAAGGGTATGCAGATGAATTAGAAAAAGAAGGTAAGAAGGAAGCGGCGGTGATATTGTTAGCAGAGATGGACAGCTTACTGGCCGAGAGCAATTATGAGGGATTAAAACAGCTTATTGAAGACAATAAAATAAAATGTTCGGTAAGCGGAACATGTAATTGGACGGATATCCGGCAATTTAACCTGATGTTTTCCACTCAAATTGGAAGCGTTTCCGGTGAGGAAGAGGCCAATGAGATTTATTTACGTCCCGAAACTGCACAAGGCATTTTCGTGAATTTTTTGAATGTGCAGAAAACCGGGCGTTTGAAAATTCCTTTCGGGATTGCGCAGGTGGGGAAAGCTTTCCGTAATGAGATCGTTGCACGGCAGTTTATATTCCGCATGCGCGAATTTGAACAAATGGAGATGCAGTATTTTATTCGCCCCGGTACTCAAAAACAATGGTATGAATACTGGAAAGAAGAGAGAATGAACTGGCACCGTAGCCTGGGTATACCCGCGGAAAAGTATCGTTTTCATGATCATATCAAATTGGCGCATTACGCAGATGCCGCCTGTGATATTGAATATGATTTTCCAATTGGCTTCAAAGAAGTGGAAGGTATTCATTCAAGAACGGATTTTGATCTCAAAAATCACCAGCTGTTCAGCAAAAAGAAAATGCAGTACTTCGATAATGAGATTAACCAGAATTATATTCCCTATGTTATTGAAACTTCCATAGGTTTAGACAGAACAGTGCTCATGATCTTAAGCGAGGCCTATGATGAAGAGGACCTGAGTACTAATGAAAAGCCGGATAGCCGGGTAGTACTAAGGTTTCCACCAAAGTTGGCGCCTATTAAATTAGCGGTATTCCCGTTAGTTAAAAAAGAGGGACTACCTGACATTGCCCGGAATATTATGAATGACTGTAAATCGTCTTTCAGGTGTTTCTACGAAGAAAAGGATGCTATCGGAAAACGTTACAGGCGTATGGATGCAATTGGCACCCCTTTTTGTGTAACTATCGACCATTTAACCAAAGAAGATGGCATGGTAACTATTCGTTTTCGGGACACAATGATGCAGGAAAGAATACCAATTCAGGCTGTTAAAGAAACTGTGGAAAAAGCGTTGTAATTTTGATATTAAATTATTGGTATTTGAATTGCAGTATATATAAACAGGTTATTTAATTTCTAAACCAACGTTTAAACCTTATGCTTGCTAATATAACGATTAGTATATTTTGGCTGCCGTTAATAGTGTTAATCTCAATCCTTGCCGGATTTATTTTGCGACGTTTTCAAGTGCACAAATCCAAAAGACGTATTATTTACCTGGAAAATGAAATGTTAAGCAATCATGCTGAAATATTAAAACTTCAGCAGGAGTTAGTAACCATGGAAAAAAATAACGAGCTGCCTCATAAAAGCCGTGTAGTTCCCATGAAAGAATCTCAGCAGGAAGGAATTACTGAAAACCCTGAAACGTCCCCACTAAAGAAGATCAATAAATAATTAGACCTGTATATTGAACAGACCTGATACTTTAACCGGATAATTATCCATATAACTCCTGGTGAATGGATTTCTTGTCATACCCTAATGCCACGATGCGCTGTTTAGCTTCATCAATCATGTTTTTCCATCCACACAAATAAAATTGAGCTGGATTTAACATCGTCGTCGTACCATCTTCGGCTACCTGCGCTTTACCACGGCAGATTTCTTCATAAGCCGCATGGACATAACCGGTTCGGTAATCTCCCGGATCTTCCCGGGAAAAGGTGGGAATATAATTAAATGAGGCAATCTGTTTTTCCAGTTCTTTTAATTCATCTCCATATAGGCAATCTGCCAGTTTGCGGCATCCGAAAAGAAGATAAATATTTTTATGGGGAATATTATTTTTATGCAGGTGATGCGCCATAGAGCGAAAAGGGGCGATGCCGGTTCCTGTACAGATGAAGAAAATATCTTTTTCAATAACTGAAGGTAATACAAATACACCCTGGGGGCCCCTCAATGTTAATTCAGAACCAACATCAATCTTGCTAAAAAGATAGTTGGTACCCAGTCCGTCTTCCAATAACACAATTACCAGTTCAAGCACATTTGTGCCGTCTGGCCACGATGCTATGGAATAGCTCCGCCATCGCTTATTAGGTTTTTCATGAATGGGAAGGTCTAGCGTAACAAACTGGCCTGGCACAAAATCAAAGACCTCCAGCTCCTTTATCTGTATCCAATATCGACGTGTACTGTTGGTTTCATTTTCAATTCGTATAACAGTTCCGGTTCGCCAGGGTTGCAACATAGACCGCTGATGTTAATGATTAAATGATGAATATGAGTTATAGCTACCGGCTTTCGGCCATCGGCTATCAGCTTTCGGCTATCAGCTTTCCGTACTCCCCATGAACATCTTACCTATCAAATTTACACAAATGTTCCGATCTGATTTTAAACTATTAGAAGTAAATCTACGAGTTGTAAGAGGCAAGTTGAAAGCTTACTCGAAATCATTCTATCAGAATCTTCTTTATATAAATCTTTTTATTGTGTTGAATTTTCAGCAAATACATACCTGAACTTGTTTGGCCGGTATTAACCTGTTGTGAAAATTTGCCGGTAAAACCGGGGGTTCTGGATCTTAAAACTTCCTGTCCCATGGAATTTATAAAACTTATTATAAGATCGTCCTTGCCCTTTACTTCAAACTGTAAGAAGAACCGCCCTTTATTAGGATTGGGTGAGGCGATCAGGGCAATGCCGGCGCCATTTAGATCAATTACAGGTGTTGTAGCATAGTTTATACCGTTGGAAGGACAGCCCGCATTGACTACGGTTGTGTAAATGCCCGGTGAAATTGCGGAGAAAGTTTGACTGGTTGCGCCGGCAATCGGGTTTCCATTTAAAAACCATTGATTACCCGAAGCGCTGTTGCTTGTAAAGATATTGCCCGACTGGGTAATTACGGGTGCGGTACCGGTAGTCGCCACCACGGGTACGCGTGAGCTGGCACAGCCGCTAAGTTTAACGCCAACATCGTATAGGAAATAATAAAAACGCTGAAAGAAGGTAGCGTCGCTCGTATCGGATGCATTAACAGCACTATTACCGGTAATAGAAACTATGTTGGGAATACTGAAGGGGTAAGGGCTACCCGTAACAGCATTGTTGCGAAAAAGTGTAGCTCCATTCAAAAATTGAACTATGATAATATGATTTCCTGTTATGGGTACCGGCAAGTTTACATAAAATACCGCTCCCTGGTCCGCGGTACTGGTTCCGGTAGCATATACATCAATGGTAGTGCTGGCAATGGTTGTATACGTATAGGTGGATGCATTAGAACTAATAAGGTCCGCGACAATAAATGTAAGTTTACCTGCTGCGCCTACAAAAAGTCTCACAGTTTCAATCGTCAATGGCACTGAATTTGTAAATTTCACGTAATTATTATTAAAATTCCCATAACTACCACTACCTAGTGTGTTTTTATTAGCCGGCCCGGCTTTGGCTGTTAAATTATTAATTGCTAAATAGTACGTTTTGTCAGCGGTTATTACCGTAGATGAAACATTTTTTCCTGCGGCTATTGGGGTTGTAGAAGATGCTGAACTATACCACAAAGGAATGTCTGAAGCCCCCGTAGTTGCTGTTAAAAAAACCTGGGTTGTTCCGCAGAGAGAGGCTGAGCCGATCGGCGAAGTGGCTGCAGCGCCAACACTAACGGTTGAAGTCACTGAATTATTCTGCGAATTTTGGTCTCCCGCGAGGTTAGCAGTACCAGTGATGGAATAAGTATTTGCTGCTAATGCGTTAAACGGCGTTTGAAAAGTGTACACAACATCTGAGTAGGCATGGATAGTATCTGCACATAACGCGGTTAGTGTTGCAATGGTGGCAGCGCCGTTTGTAATACTTAATGTAAGAGGTATGTTTACCTGGTTGCCAGAGCCAAAATTCTTTATTCGTACGCTTACAAGTTGTGAACCATTACTGCAGGAATTTCCTGACGGAGATACAATTTCCATAACCCCTACATCATTTGATGAGTTGTTAATTTTCAGCCTATAATCCTGTGTCTCCCCGTTTGCATAATTGCCACATGGATTTACGTCTGAGGCCGTCGCCGTTTGTTGTACAATAATCCGCATAATTGCGTAATTACCCGCCGGTAGCGTGCCAGGCGTAATAATGTTACCAGAAAATATGCCATTACCACTGATAGTGGTGCTCTGAGCCACGGTTTCACCGGCATCGATAAAGTCACCATCATTATTATAATCAATAAAAACTTTTACAATTTTATTGGCAGTCGTTGCATCGCAACTACTTACAGTGACAGCAACCGGGATGGTAGCACCCGCTTCTATCGATATTGTTGACCCGGTATTATTGGTGTAAGTGGTACAACCAGCCGGACTGGTGAGGGAGAAACTGCCCACTGTTACCTTGTCGATACGTGCCCCGGCGTTACTGGTTGCTGCGGATGCACAGTATGGTTGCCCGCCGGCACCACTGACTATCAATGAATAAGCCTGTTGTCCCCTGCTCAATGTGCCTTTATGAGTAACCTGGATGGTGTATGTTTCACCCGGAATTGCATCTGGTATTTCTATTTTCTCAACATTATCCAGCGTGTTGTCACCGGTTGTAGCAGGTGCGGAAGGATTGGCAGGTGTAAGTATCCAGGGCATATAAATATTGGTGGTACCACGTTTTACCCGGATATCGAGGTCGTTGACTAATTTTTTTGTTGCATTATTTAAAAGATTTGCCGATTCAACGGTGGCTTTAGGATCTGTCCAGCAAATGGTAACGACCAATGGTCCTTTTCCAGAGGCTACTACGGGAAGTGAGAAATTGCCACCATTTACCAGGTTATTTTCATATATCGATTTACTGGTGTTGTCAGTTGTGATTATTGCTGCCGCCTTCTCCATATTCACCACACCCCAGCCAAACTGGTAATCCGGGCCCACATTACCTCCATCATCTGCAGTATGAATGATAATTCCCTTTAAAGTAGCGGAACGCATAAATATATTAGGATGCAGGCGGGAATAATATTCCTGCAATAAAAATACAGAGCCTGAGGCAGCCGGAGACGCCATAGAAGTTCCGCTGTAGTTAGCATAGTTGTTATCGCCTGTGCTGATACTTGAAACCACGTTAACTCCGTCCGTTACTACATCTGGTTTTATTCGTCCGTCATCAGTAGGTCCCCAGCTGCTGAAAGTGGAAAGCTGGGCGTCTGATGATATGGAATATCCCCCGGGAATAGGATTTATTGCTCCTACCGTTAAAATGTTTTTTGAAGTTCCGTACGTTGGAATATTGTCATATCCATTATTATTGCTAATGCTGGCAGGCCTGTTCCCGGCACTTATAAATGTGCCGGATGCATCCATTCGCCAGTAGGGTTGTCCAACTTCAGGTCCGTTTTCATTTCTATCATTACCGGCTGATTTTACTATCAGGTAATTTGGTGCGTTATAAGAAATAGAATCCCAAACCTGGGCTTCAGCGGAATAGAATCCAAACTTGTAATCTTCATTGGCACCTACAGCGCCGTAAAATTCCCATCTTTTATCAGTATCGCTATAATGCCACCCGGCAATATTACCATAAGAGTGGTTGGAAATTAACAGGTTCGGCGCTTCCGCCAACATTTCCGAAAGATGGTTGTCAAAATCATACGCTACCAATTGCTGCGCTTTAAAGGACATTCCCTTTGCTATCGGGTTTATGCCACCGGCAATCATGGTTCCGGCTACGTGTGTTGCATGGTCATTTAATGCAGTGACGTTATCTTTTTGAATTACCCTGCCAACCAACTCAACATGGGTATTCCTTACTTTTCCTCCATCCCAGATTCCGATCTTGCCTTTAATATTTGCGGAAGATCCGTCTAGTGCCAGTCCTGTACTTCCTCCCGGCCAAAGAAGATTGGTTTTGATTGAAGCGGCTGCAATTGCGTTATTTTCAGTGGAAACATATAATGGATATCCCAGTTGATCGATACCGCTTAAGCGGATAACCCGGCCATTCTTTCCGGTGACCATCATTTTCCATCCTTTGTCTTTCGAAAGTTGTAATAATTTTTTAAAGGTAACTTCTTCCTCCGCCGCTTTTTTTACAGATGCTTCTTTTAAAATCCGGAATTCAGTATTGACCTGCGCCGTTACATGACCAATATCGAACAACAAGATGCCTAATAAGTAAGGTACAAATCCGGACAATTTCATAATTAAAATTTAAACGATCTTAAAATTACATTAATAAACGTAGGAGCATCGTTTTTATGATAATTTTAGATCTGTAAGTATTAATCAATTCACGAATGAGAATGAACGTGTTGAGCACATTATTAATTGCCATAACTATTTATGGACTCAGTGCTTTTAAGCCCATATGGTGCAAGAAACAAGGAATGGAAGGGTACCTGTACAAAGTTTCCGGGAACCAAATGCCCTCGCCGGATATAAAACCAGCGCCACCTGCCGGGATAAAAAGCACCCTCTATATTTATGAACTAACCAATATCAGCCAGGTTATTTCAAAATCAGGATCATCTTTTTACTCTTCTATATCTACCCGGTTTATTAAAAAGGTGGAAACAAATAAGAAGGGGTATTTTAAGGTAAGGCTGCCCGAGGGAAAATACTCGCTGTTCGTTAAAAAGGATTCGATGTTTTATTCTAACCGCTTCGATTCGCAGAATAATATCGCTCCCGTGGAAGTATTACCAAAAAAGATGACCAAAGTAGAATTCAGGATGGACTTTGATGCGGTTTATTAGCTATCGGCTATCAGCTATCAGCTATCGCCTATCGGCTTTCGGCTTTCGCTTGAAATGACTTTCAACGAAGTAAAAAATATCGGGCAACATTGTTAATTACACGTTGAACAAAGCCCGATAGCCGATAGCTGACAGCTGATTGCCAATTTTATATTACATTTGCAGCCGTTACTATGAACCTGGAGCAGTTGCGTGATAAATTTGTTGAATCCCCCCGCCTTTTTGAACTGGCGGACAAGCTCTCTTTTGCCCAGCCACAAAGAATTTTCCTTAAAAATTTACAAGGTAGTAGTCCGCAGTTTGTAATCAGCGCAGTTTTCAGTCATCCTGCCTGCTCACAGCTTAACCATCTAATTATACTGAATGATGCCGAAGAGGCAGCATATTTTCATAATACGGTAGAGAATCTCACCAATGCAATGGATCTTTTCTATTTCCCTTACTCATTCAAAAACCGGAAAAACTTTCATTTGCTCAACAGCAGTCATGTTATGTTGCGTACGGAGACATTGATGAAAGTAAGTGCCGGCGGAAATAAAAAAATGATCATTACGTACCCGGAGGCATTTTCGGAAAAAGTGGTAGTGCAAAAAACACTTACGGACACCATTATCTATGTTAAAACAGGTGATACATTAGACGTAGATGGATTGATGCAAAAGCTGATCGGGTATAATTTCGAGAGAACCGATTTTGTGTATCAGCCTGGCCAGTTCGCCTTGCGCGGAGGAATACTGGACATCTATTCTTTTGGTAACGAAAAACCCTATCGTGTAGAATTATTTGGGAATGATGTGGATTCCATACGCATTTTTGATCCGGAAACACAGCTAAGCGAACGAAAAATTTTGCAGGTAACAATCATTCCCAATGTAGAAACGCAGTTCGACAAAACCGACAAAATTCCCCTGCTTGAATTTTTACCGGCAAACACAATTGTATGGGTACAGGATTGGGAGATTCTTAAAGAAAAATTATTGGTGCAGGATGAAGAGTTGCAATTATTCTTACACCAGGAATTAAACACTACCCGTACCCGTGCGGACCAGGAAGAAGATAAATTTGACAAGATACAAGTGAACGAAAATGATTTTGTAAAAAGCAGTATGGTTGAAGAATTGATTCAGCGACGGCACATCGTTGAATTCGGTTTTAGCTCCTCGTTTACCAACGAAAGCTTAGGTCAGTCGGGCATTGTCGCAAACAAATCAATTATAGAATTTAAAACAAAAGAACAGCCTTCATTTAACAGGCAGTTCGATTTGTTGATAAAAGACTTAAAGGCCTGGGAAGCCAAAAAGTATAGCTTGTATTTATTTGCAGATAATCCTAAGCAATTAGAAAGATTACATAGCATTTTTACCGACCTGGCAACAGAAATTCCCTTCATCCCAATTCCCGTTTCTATTCATGAGGGATTTATTGATGATGATCTTAAAGTGGTTTGTTATACTGACCACCAGATATTTCAACGGTACCATAAATATAAAATCAGGCAGGCCTATAATAAAAATAAGGCCATCACACTTCGTACCCTGCGCGATTTGCAGCCCGGAGATTATGTTACGCATATCGACCATGGATTGGGTGTGTACAGCGGGTTACAGAAAATTGAAGCGAATGGACGTTTACAGGAAGCCGTTAGGATCATCTACAGAGACAATGATATTTTGTATGTAAATATTAATTCACTTCATAAAATATCAAAGTATACCGGTAAGGAAGGAAGCATTCCTAAAATAAATAAAATAGGCAGTGACGTTTGGCAAAAACTGAAAGAAAAAACGAAGACGAAAGTCAAAGAGATCGCTTTTGATCTTATTAAGTTGTATGCCCAGCGTAAGGCACAGCATGGTTTTTCGCACACTCCTGATAACTATATGCAAACGGAACTGGAAGCATCTTTTATTTATGAAGATACCCCTGATCAAAGCCGCGCAACTGCAGACGTAAAAAAAGATATGGAGTCTTCTGCTCCTATGGACCGCCTGGTATGCGGTGATGTTGGTTTTGGCAAAACAGAAGTTGCCATCCGTGCAGCCTTTAAAAGTTGTTGCGATTCAAAGCAGGCGGCGGTATTAGTTCCCACCACTATCCTTGCATTCCAGCACTACAAAACATTTAGTGAACGACTGAAAGATTTTCCGGTAACAGTAGATTATATAAACCGGTTTAAATCGGCTAAAGAAAAAAAAGAAACATTAAAAAGGCTGGAAGAGGGAAAGATCGACATTATTATAGGAACCCATTCTTTGCTGAGCAAAGATGTAAAATTTAAGAACCTCGGGTTGATGGTGATAGATGAAGAACAGAAGTTTGGTGTTGCTGCGAAAGAAAAGCTGAAAACAATCCGTACAAATGTTGATTGCCTCACGTTAACCGCCACGCCCATCCCACGAACCCTTCAGTTTTCCTTAATGGGTGCCCGCGACCTGAGTATCATCAATACACCGCCACCAAACCGGCAACCCATTCAAACCGAGGTGCAGGTGTTTAACCTGGATGCGATACGTGATGCGATTTATTACGAGATAGAACGCGGGGGCCAGGTGTTTTTTATTCATAACCGGGTAATGGGACTGGCTGAAATGGCAGGAATTATTCAGTCGCTATGCCCGGATGTAAGCATAGGTTACGCGCATGGCCAGTTGGAAGGGCATGAACTGGAAGAACGTATCCTTGATTTTATAGATAAAAAATATGACGTACTGGTGTGTACCAATATCGTGGAGAGTGGCGTAGATATTCCCAATGTAAATACCATCATAGTAAATAATGCGCACCAGTTTGGGCTAAGTGATTTGCACCAGTTAAGAGGCCGGGTGGGCAGAAGCAATAAAAAAGCTTTTTGTTATCTGCTGGCGCCCCCCTTAAGCACACTGCCAGATGATTCAAGAAAAAGATTACAAACACTGGAACAGCATAGTGAGTTGGGTAGCGGTTTCCAGATTGCCATGAGAGACCTTGACATCAGGGGTGCAGGAAATATGCTAGGTGGCGAGCAAAGCGGTTTTATGGCCGAAATTGGTTTTGAGATGTACCAGAAAATTCTTGATGAAGCGATCAAAGAATTGAAACGCACGGAATTCAGGAATCTCTTCAAGGAAGAAATACAGAAACAGGAAGATTTTGTGCAGGATTGCACCATTGATACGGATCTCGAAATTTTAATTCCAGATAAATACGTTGAAAACATCTCCGAAAGACTATCGCTTTACACGAGGTTGGATAATTGCGACAACGAGGAAGAATTACAAAACTTTCACCGGGAGATGATTGATCGATTCGGTCCCATTCCAGCGCAGGTGGAAGACTTGTTTGTTACGGTTCGTTGCCGTAAACTGGCCGTGGAACTTGGTTTTGAAAGGATGGTGCTGAAAGATGATACCCTTCGTTGCTATTTTATAAATAAACCTGATTCTCCCTATTTTGAATCGGATGTTTTCCATTCCATCCTGAAGTTTATTCAAACCCAGACTAACAAAGCCCGGTTAAAACAGACGGGTAAAAATTTCCTGCTGATTGTTGATAATATCACAACTATGGAAAGTTTACATAAGTTTTTGCAGCTGATGCACCGTAACCTGGTTGTGAAGGCTGTTGAGGCGTGAGGTATTAGGTTTGAGGATTGAGTCTTCAATTGGCGGGCCAATATCACCATTTAAATAACTTAAAAAGGATGCTCCATACTCCCGATGGAATTATAATTTATGCAGGGTATCCAGAAGGGTTTTAATGATTGATTATTTCAGGTTACCCGAGCTCCGGTAAGAGCTCAGGGTGGGGTAGAATACAGATTTTTGCATTTCTGCTCCGGTAGGAGCGGTTGGTGGTTGAACGATGAAAATGAAAAACAATATTCATCAAGAAGTTCCTAACGGAACGCCTCCAGGTGCAAACGTCAAAAAAAATTTTCGAAATTTCTAATTTGTAGGTCAGAAGTTATATAGAAGTCTTCGATCAGCGGCGCCGATATCACCGTGTAAATAACAATTTTGATGTGCGGCGTTTGCAGGGGCGGGGCTTGCCCCCGCCCTGTTACACCGGATACGTGTTGTATTTTGTCGACGTCTCCCA